>DATEXS010000244.1:0-8352 GCA_035256725.1 Anaerolineae bacterium | reverse complement strand
CGCCGGGTCTAGACCCACGACATTCCTGCGAGGTCTCCCTGAGCGTTGGGACCATTCGCTGTGCAGTGATGCCCCTCGAGAGCCGTGGCGGCCCTCCCCTTGGCCGAAGTCGCGCCCATATTCCCCGAGGCGGCTCTCCATCTGCAGCGGTACAAGTGCTCTGCAATGCCGCTCACTCCGTCGTCGTTAACGGTGGAACATAGTGACCCAACCTGGCCGAGTCATCTCTATCCTTGCCCTAGACGGCGACGTATGATAGAGTAGTACCCTTGGTTTGGAGGTACTGGCATCTATGCAGGTGCGTGTCAACACAACACTGTTGGCGATTCTAGGAGGCGCGGTCTTGCTCTGCGCCGTGGTTGCTTCTTGCCTGGTGGGCGGGTACGGCTACCTGCAACTGCGCCCTTTGCCCACCCCCACCCTATCCTTGGTGGAAAGCGTGCGGGCGACAGCGACCGCTCAGGCCCTGGAGGCGGACGGTCAGCCCACCGCGACGAGCACGCCCACCCCCACGCTGGAACCAACTCCGACGGAAGCGCTGGTGCCCACGGTGGAGTCCCCTATTGCTGCTCCTACCGAGGCACCTACAGACGAGCAGCCGACACAGGCGCCGCAGCCCACAGCCACGAGAGCAGCAACGGCTCCTGCTCCGCCCACGAGCACGCCGCTCCCACAGCCAGCCACCACGTGCCAGCCTGCGAGGAGCACCTCGTTGATCCGGGGCCCCTATCTTCAGTGGGTGCGTCCTGACGCCATCACCATCATGTGGGAGACCGTGGATGAGGTGAACAGCATTGTGGAGTATGGGACGGCGGCGGCGTATGGATCCGTGGCCACAGACTGCGATGCAACGTCCCGTCATGAGTTGACTGTGACAGGACTCAATGCTTACACGGTTTACCATTACCGTGTTCGCAGCAACTCGCAGGTATTCAGCGAAGATCGCACCTTTAAGACCGCGGCCGCGGCTGGGCAGAGCACATTCAGCTTCGCTGTCCTTGGCGACACGCAAAGTGGGATCCCTGCTGCGCACTTCGACCGTTATCGAGACAGCGCCGACCGGGATCATCCTCACTCGGCGGCCCTAATCGAGACCCTGCGCCCCGACTTCTATCTCCACGCCGGCGATCTGGTCTTCAACGGCTCCGACCTCGCGGCCTGGGATGACTTCTTCAAGTTCGAGGGCAACCTGATGAGCAGAATCACCATCTTCCCCACCATGGGGGAGAGCGAGGGTGCCCACTACAATTACTTCCGCATCTTCCATCTACCCAACAATGAGCGGTGGTACTCCTTCGACTATGGGAACGCCCACTTTGTTTGCTTGCAGATAGACGGGTTTGGAGACGCCACGCCGGGCAGCGAGCAGTATCGGTGGCTGGAGGGCGACCTGGCCAGCACTAACAAGCCATGGAAGATCGCCTTCTTCCACTATCCACCCTACAGCTACGGGCCGGTCGGTTCCAAGCCCGAGGCCAGGCACGTTCACCAGTTGTTTACGAAGTACGGCGTGAAGCTGGTGTTCAGCGCCAACGACCGCAACTACCAAAGGTTCGTGGTGGACGGCGTGACTTACATCGTCACCGGAGGCGGAGCTGGGTATCCGGGGAACCTCACCGGAGGCAGCGAGGTGCCGCCCGTGTTCATGGAGAAGATTAAGCACGTGATGATGATCACCATCAACGGCAATACTCTGCACAGTGTCGCCCGCAGGCTCGACGTTACGGGCTCGGAGATGGACCCCTTTACCCTCACTGTGCAGTGAGGCTACCCGCCAAGCTGCCTCCCCGTCTGGCAGATGTGGCCCTCGCTCACTTGTTTGTTGGCCTTCGGTGGTCGGGACTCATGCACATGGGCAGCCTGCCAGCGGCGCTTTTCGGCTCTCCCGCTGCGCCTCGTCCGGTGCCTTAGATACAGTTGTCTGGCCCCAGCATGTTCCATCGGGAGAGGAGCCTTGCTGGGCCTCGGGCCGCCTCCGCGGTGCCTGCCCCACTCTTGCCGGCACGTCTTTGGTCCAACTGGAGGGATACCGCATTTGCTGTTGCTGAGTCGGAGCCGTATGGTATAATCCCCTTGGGCGCGGGAGCGGGCCATGCGGTAGCCGCGCGGGGGAGACGGTGAGAGAAGACCAACCCGAACTGTCTATCGTGATACCAGTGTACAACGAAGAGGAGAACATAGAGCCGCTCTATCGGGGCCTGAAGGATGTTCTCACGGGCCTGGGCAAGAGCTACGAGGTCATTGTGGTGGACGACGGGAGCACCGACGGGAGCTTCGACGCGCTCAGGCGGCTCCACCATGAGGACCCTGACTTGAAGGTGATTCGTCTCCGACGCAATTTCGGGCAAGCCGCCGCGTTCGCCGCGGGGTTCGATCAGGCGGCCGGGGAGATCATCGTCAGCATGGATGCGGATCTTCAGTTCGACCCCGCGGATGTCCGTAAACTAGTGGACAAGATGGCTGAGGGATACGACATCGTCAGCGGCTGGCGCGTGGACCGTCGAGAGGCCTTCCTCACCAGGAGGGTCCCGTCGGCGGTGGCTAACCGGCTGATCTCTTGGATCACGGGCGTCCGGCTGCACGACTATGGGTGCTCCCTGAAGGCCTACCGAGCCGAGGTAATCCAGAGCGTTCGCCTGTACGGAGAACTGCATCGGTTCATCCCGGCGCTGGCGAGCTCTATAGGGGTGGAGGTGGCAGAAGTACCCGTGTCTCACCATCCTCGTCGTTTCGGCAAGTCCAAGTATGATTTGTCTCGGACTCTCACGGTGATGCTCGATCTCCTCACGGTGAAGTTTCTGCTGAGCTACGCGACCAGACCCATGCAGGTTTTCGGGCTCCTAGGCCTTCTTTCGTTCGCCATTGGCACGGTGATCGCGGCCTATCTTGCCTTCATCAGGCTGTTTCTGGCCAGTCCCATCGCCAATAGGCCCCTCCTATTGCTGGGCATACTGCTGATCTTCGTCGGCGTGCAGTTGGTGACCATGGGATTGCTGGGCGAGTTGACAATCCGTACCTATCACGAGGCTCAGGGGAAAAAGATATACGTCATCAGAGAGATGCTGGAATGACTGATGCGCATCTTGATGATTAACTATGAGTTTCCCCCTCTGGGAGGCGGAGGAGGGGTGGCCAGTTATGAGATCGCCAAGGCGCTAGCAGCGAGAGACCATGAAGTCGATGTCCTGACCACCAAATGGCGAGGTCTTCCCAGCAAGGAGGTGGTGGATGGCCTATCCGTATACCGTGCCCCGGTGGTGGGCAGAGGGCGGCTGGCCACGGCGAGCATCCCCTCCATGCTCTCTTTCCTACCCTCGGGAATCGCCACGGGCTACCGGGCGCTGGGCCGCAGGGGGTACGATGTTCTGAACACCCATTTTGCCATCCCCTCGGGGCCTACCGGGGTCGCCCTCTCCAGGCTTTTCAGAACCCCCCACGTAATCACCATCATCGGTGGCGACATCCACGACCCCAGCAAGCGACTGTCTCCCAGCGAGAATCCGCTGCTGAGGACGGTGGTTCGAGGTGTGCTCAACTCGTGCGCGCAGGTTGTGGCCATCTCCGAGGACATCAAGAGAAGGGCGCGCGAGGACCTCTCCTGCCGCACCCCCATCGAGGTCATCCACTATGGGCTGACCCCGCCGAGGTTCGAGGAGAAGAGCCGGGAAGAGCTGGGCATTCCCCGGGACGCCGTGGTCTTGATCGCCATCGCCCGACTGATCAAGCGTAAGGCCCTCAGCGATGTGCTCCAGGCCATGGCCCTTGCCGACGAGCCCGCGCTCCGGCTGCTGATCATCGGCGAGGGGCCTGAGCAGGAGGCCCTCGTTGGCCTGGCCGGCTCCCTGGGACTGTCACAGAAGGTGGATTTCCTCGGCCCTATCTGGGGGGAGCGGAAGTTCCAGTATCTGGAGGCGGCTGACATCTTCGTGCTGCCTTCCCTGCACGAGGGCTTTGGGTTGGTCTACCTGGAGGCGATGCACTGCGGCCTGCCGGTGATCGCCAGTTCCACAGGGGGCCAGATCGATTTTCTCAAAGATGGAGAGACCGGGTTCCTCGTTCCCGTGGGAGATGTGCAAGCGCTGGCGGCGAGCATTGAGCGGCTGAGTGGGGACGAGGCCCTGCGCGGGAAGATGGGGGAATGCAACCGGGAGTACGTGAAGCGTTTCCACATCTCCGGTGTAGCTGAGCGGTACGAGGCCCTCTTTTCCCAAGTAGTTGAACGCTCCCAGCGGCCGAAGCGAGAGAGGGGATCAGATCCTCGTGGTTTGTCAGAGGACCGGGGTCGGGTGTCCTAGATGGTTAGCCACAGAGCGGAACGGATCGACGCCCGGCTGTACACCCTTCTCATTCTGTGTGCCCTCATCGCTGCCGGCCTCTGGCTCCGTGTGGTTTATCTACGCACGGTTAGCCTCCACGTGGACGAGTTCATCTCCTTGCTGGCTATCCAGGGCATCTTGAGGCATGGCTATCCCCTCCTGCCCTCAGGCACCCTATACGAGCAGGGGCTTCTCTTTTCCTATGCCGAGGCCGCAGTAATGAGGCTGTTCGGGTTCGAGGCGGCGGCAGGGCGGATGTTCAGCCTCCTGATCAGTGTAGGCACCATAGGACTGGTCTATTGTGTCGGGAGCAGGATGCTCTCCAAACGAGTTGGCCTGCTGGGCGCGGCTCTGCTGGCCTTGTCTGCGGAGGCAATCGCCTGGGGCGCTCGGATCAGGATGTATGCCCTGCTCCAGCTTCTGGTCTTGCTCTCGGTCTGGTTCCTCTGGCGAGGAGGGACCAGCGCAAATGGCGGCCGCTACCGCTGGCTGGGTATCCTATGCTACCTAGGCGCCCTGTTCACCCATCCGGTCGGCGTACTGCTGTTCGTACCCCTGGTGCTGGGCCTGGTCTGGCTGAGGGGCGTTCGCGGCATGCTCAGGCTCAGTGCGGTCCCCGAGTTGTTGGTTCCCCTGGTGGGCATACTGGCCACACTGCTGCTCAAGGCGGTGGGGCAGCCAGGGCAACTGGAGGCCCTGGCCGAGGCCCGACCCTACCTGGCACCCTCTCTGAACGTGCTGGAGGGCTTCCGGCCCCTAGCTCCCTTCTTTCTGGGCCCAGCGAGGCTGCCCCTGAGCGTATTGGCCGGCCTGGGCATACTGCTGGTCATAGCGCTGGCGCTGAGAAAGGGCGCCGGCCGCTCTTGGCATGAACCCAGCGGCGACCTTCTGGCACCGGTATACCTGTACATCGTCTTTGGGGTCACAGTTCTGGAGATGGTCTTTGTGATAGGGCCGACCTGGCGGGATAGCCGCTATCTGTTGATGGTGGAGGCTCTGTTCTTCCTGGTCGCTGGATGGACGGTGTCCGAGGGTCTAGCCTGGGTGTGGCACAAGGTCGGCAAAGGCGTGCCGGCTGGATGGGGGAACAGGTTCAGGCCTGAGCTTGTGCACTGGCTGGTGACCTGCCTGCTGGTGGTTGGCGCCTGCCTGCTCTTCGCGCCATCGGCCCAGGCGGCGGTCACGCAGCAGGAATGGGGCTACGATCTCGCCTTTGAGTACCTGGCCGGGCAATGGCGTGAGGGCGACACGGTATTGACCATCGTGCCCTTCGCCTGCCAGCTCTACCTGCCCCGCTGCGACTACTACGCCTCGGGCCGGGCCTACGAGGAGTACGTCTTCGAGAGAGATGGGGTGCTTATCGATCGGTGGGTGGGGTCCACGCTGGTTAGCTCGGCCTCTGAGCTGGAGAGCGTTCTGAGAGAGAGTCCCCGCACGTGGCTGGTGATCGATGGATGGAGATTGGCAGCGCGCTTCGATCTGGACTTCATCCGAACTGTGGCGGAGCAGATGGACGTGGCCTACGAGGCCCGAGGCGTGAGAGTCTTGCTCGCTGAAGGATACAAGGCGCTGCCGGAGCCTGAAACGACAGGGTCGGTGGCAGCCAATTTCGGAGACCAGATCGAGTTGACGGGATACCAACTCACCAGTGACGAACCGCTGCCTGGTTCTGACCTGCGGCCCACCTTGTACTGGCGGGCACTGGGCACCATCGATGAGGAGTATACGGTCTTCGTCCATCTTCGTGGAAGCGACGGCTCTCTGGTTGCCCAGGATGACTACCCGCCCCTCAAGAATCTCTACCCAACCTACTACTGGGCGGAGGGCCAGACGGTGCCCGATCCGCGCACACTGTCCATCCCCTCGGATGCAGTTCCCGGATGGTACCGGCTCGAGGTTGGGTTGTACAGTCCCGTTAGCAGAGAGCGGCTCCCCGTGATGCCAGGAGACGGAGGGACTGCCGCTGACTACGTCGTCGTCGACTATGTGGAGATTGGCGAACCAACAGAGCATATACCGGCTCGTATCCTAGAGGCCAATCTTGGCGGTCAGGTGCTGCTACTCGGGGACGGTGGCGGGCCAGAACCGGTGAACACAGGGCAGGAGCTGGAACTGAACCTCTACTGGCAAGCCGCGGAGAAGATGGATGCTGACTACACCGTCTTTGCCCATCTGATCGATGCAGATGGGCAGGTGGTCGCCCAGTACGACGGCCAGCCTCTGGGAGGGTTCTATCCCACGTCCTTCTGGGACGTCGGAGACGTGGTGCGGGATGAACTGAACCTGGCCGTGGGGCCTGCGGTCCCGGTTGGCAAGTATGAGTTGGTGGTGGGCATGTATTTGCTCAGCACGGGACAGCGATTGGCCGTCCTTGACCATGGCGGCCAGACTGTGGGGGACCGGGTCTCCCTCGGGGAGGTGGTCGTACTTGGTGAGTGAGGTGCGTGCCTCGAGTTTTGGGGAGAACGCCCGCGCTGTCCTGCGGTGGCCACCCCTCTCAGGCGTGGTTGTTCTTGCCCTATTCGTCTTCCATGCCGTCAACAACTGGCTATGGGTCAACACCAATGTGACCCTGATGGGGTGGGATCGATCCTCTCACCTGGCCAAGACCCTGATCTACAACGATATCCTCCAGCAGATCAACTTGAGGACGGCCTTCACCGCGCTGACCTGGCCGTGGAACCGGCCTCCCTTGCCCTTCTTGAGTGTGGTCCCCTTCTATCGCCTGTTTGGCATCTCCACTGACGTGGCCTTGATGAGCAACTGCCTCTATCTGGCTATCCTTCTTGGCTCCGTCTACGGTATCGGTCGAAGCCTCTACGGGTCCAAGGTGGGACTGCTGGCCAGCTTCCTGGTCTCGTTCTACCCTGTGCTATTCAGCATCTCTCGACTGTCCTACGTGGACTATGCCCTCACGGCGATGGTGGCCCTGGCCATCTATCTGCTTGTGAAGACCGATGGGTTCCGGAACCGCGGGTGGTCGTTGCTCTTTGGATTGGGGGTGGGCCTCGGTCTCATGACCAAATGGCCGTTCATCGCTTTTGCCGGCGCTCCCATCGGTTACGTAGCCTGGCGTTCCGGTGCGCTGAAGGGGGTGATGTACGTACCCTGGACCGGCAGGGAGGGAGCCACCAGGATGCGCCGAGTATGGACGTCCCCCTGGCTGCACGCCGCGGCGGCCCTGCTGATCACGGGGGCGTGGTACATTCCCAACTGGGATCGCCTATCGGGGTTTATGCTGGGCTACTGGCTCCCGGCCATCTCCTGGTTGCTGGTGGTCGGCACGTTGTACGTACTCTCCAGGACACCGGGTCAGGCCACCAATCTACTCAGTGCCATGATGATAGGTGCGACCCTAGCCTCGGCCTGGTCTTTGCCCAATCTCGGCTTCTCCGGCCGGTTCGTCTTCGTGGCCTATGGGGGCATCAACATTCAGGGCAAGGGGCTCAGCTTCCTGGATCCTACGTTCTACGCCCGCTACTTGAGCATGATGCTGACCGAGCAACTCGGTCCGCTACTGTTCGGCGCCCTCCTGGCAGCTATGGGAGTATTGCTGCTCTCCGGTCTCAGGAGCGGCTCGTGGGCGTTGCCGTGGAGGAGGGCCAGTGAACAGGCCTGGATTCTGGGCCTCTGGCTTCTGGTCCCGTTCGCCATCTTCACGCTTTCTCAGACCTGGAACTCCCGCTTCAACATCGCCCTGCTTCCTGCGGCGGCGCTGATCACGGCGCGGGGCCTGCTGGCCATCAGAGGGCGATGGCTTCGAGTCGCTGTAGTTTCCCTGGTCGCAGTTTGGGCTGTGGCCCAGTTCTTCGTTCTTTCCTACGATGGACTGTATGCCGTCACCGAAAGGACGAGCGTTGAGCTGCCGGTGGTCGGTCATCTCAACCTGCTGGGGGAGGGGGCCTACGTCATGCCACCGAGCACGGACCGGATGGACAGCGGCTACTGGGTGGCGCCCCGCATCCTGGAGGAGATGAGGGCAGGGAGCGACGGCCCCCAGACACTGGCCCTGTTGGTCAACCACACCTATCTGAAC
>DATEXS010000243.1:0-6076 GCA_035256725.1 Anaerolineae bacterium | reverse complement strand
CAGCGTGACCAAGCGCGGCCGACCGTGTTTGAGAGCATCCATAGCCGCCTGCCAGACCTCGGCCTCGCCACAACCCCCGCCGATGGAGCCCAAGGTCTCACCCGTGGGGCGGATCACCATCTTGGCCCCCACCTCTCGAGGTGTGGACCCCTGGGTCGTGATCACCGTCGCGGTGGCAATGGTCTCCGCACCAGCTATTAGTTCCTCGATCTCCTCATAGATGTTCTTCACCTTCGTCCCCCGGAGCGCCCACTGTGCTCTCTGATCGTGCCTCCCAAGTGAGTCTAGCTGACCAGGTGCAGGGCTGCGCGGCTACGGAATGCCTGGCAGGTTTCTAGCGGGAGCGCCTCCCAGTGAGCTTTCGGCAAGGTTACCTGTCCCACACTTCTTCCCTCGCCGCGGTAAAGGGTGAGCGCCGCCACTCCTGTATACCCAATAGCTTGCGCCAGTAGTTGAAGGTTACCCGAGACAGCACACGTTCGCCCCACTCTTGCACAAAAGTACGGATTCGCGAGGCGCCGTAGATGCCAAAAAGCCAACGCACCTCCTCCCACGTGCCATGTTCCAGCGTGCGCTGGAGAATCAGGTTGGCATCCCGGTCGAGATCCAACGTTTGAGGGTCGTACTCCTGGAAGTACGGCCTCAGGCCATCGGGAATATTGGTGGGCGTCATAGATCTATCCAATCTCCGGCGAGGTGGTCGAACCGCTTTGACCTATCCTCACCTCTGCCTGGCGAAACCACCTATTGCGGTCCTCCAGAGAGGGGAGCCACGCCTTTGGGTTTTCGCTGTGAGAGATCCTTGCTACCCAGCATGGTGCGCAGTACGCCGAGAAAGGCCACCCACGCCTGATTGGCCAGAAAATGCCACTTCCTCAACACGCCCCACTTACCCAGTCTGAGCCCCAGTTCCCAGTCGTTCCTGGGCCCCGTGAAGATAGCATTCACCCGATCCATCTGCGGCCTCAACTCTTGCAGCGTCCTGGGGTCACTCTCCCCAGAATCATCGAGCAACTCTATCAACTCCAGGGCCTGGGCGGTTCGTGTCTCAGCGAGTTGGACCTCGTGTGATGTCATCAGCCCGTGACGCAGCTTGAGGCGGTTCAACTCTAGACTAGCCTCGTAGCTACTGAGGACGATGTCCTCCCGGCTCATCCACTCCGTCTCATAATTGAGCACATTCTTCCAGCTAGGCTGGAGCAACGCTTGCCGGTGCTCCTCCAGCGTGCGATGAAAGATCCGGTAACCGTGTCTCTCCGGTTCCTCGAAGGCCATGCTGCCGGGATCGAGAAAGGGAGCCAGTGGGGAAATGAAGAGGTGGAGCTTGCCGTCCTGGCCGTACCTGTCCAGCAACTCGCCGCAATAGGCCACCGTGTCCATCACCGACCGACGGGTCTGCCTGGGCAGGCCGATCATGAAGTAGATGTCCAGTCGCTTGCACCCAGCTTTAAAGGCCTTCTCGATGGTCCTCTCCACCGCCTGGTTGGAGTAGTACTTGCCGAAGGCCCGCCGCACCTCCTCATCGTGGGACTCCAGCGAGATCTCCAGGGAGAAGTTGGGCAGAGCCGTGCTCACTTCGCGTAGAAATCCATCGCCGGCTGGGGTGAACAGCTCCAGCGTGACCGGATTGTTCATCCCCGCCACGGAATCGAGAAAGCACCGAGCGTAGTCCATGCCCCCCTGTCTGATGTCCCCTATGACCATCAACAGGCCCTTCCCGAAGCCCCGTATGTTCTTCACATCCTCCGCCAGGGCCTCAGGGGGCCGAAAAGCTGGCTCCTCCCGCCCGAAGAAGCGCCGGAACGCGTATTCCGACCCGCCGCAGGTGACGCAGTTGTGGGTGCACCCCCGACAGGTTATCCCCGCCCCCATGGGGTACTCCAGCCAGTCTCTGAAGGGCATGTTGCTGGTCAGATCTCGATCCCTCAGCACCGCGCGGACCATATAGGCCTGATCTATGGGGCGCAGCTCCATGGTCTCTGGCACGTGGCTAAGCGGGTTGACCCTGACCCCCCCTGTCTTGTCGCGCCAGGTGAGGTTGGGGACCTCTTCAGGTTGTCCGCCCTCCCGGAGGCACTGTAGCAACTGAGCGAGGGGCGCCTCCGTCGAGTCACCACGCAACACGTAGTCTATCTCCGGGTACTCCATAAGTTGCTCGTGGTAGTAGGAAGCCGACAAGCCCCCCATGATCACAGGAACATCGGGATGATGGGTTTTGGCCAGCCTGGCCACCTCGACCGCACCGTGGGCGTGGCACAGCCAATGCAGACCGATGCCGAAGGCTCCTGGCTTCATCCGGCTGACGAACCGGCCGGCATCGAAGGCGGGATCGTTGATCATCCTCAGGGCCAGATTCACTATGCGGGCACGGAATCCCCTTTGGTTGAGATACGCCGCTATGGTGGCAAACCCGAAGGGATACATCTCAAACACAGGCGTCGAGGGCACCACCTCGCTGACGGGCCCATACAGCTTCGGTTCCCGCCGGAAATCGTACACGCTGGGCGGATGCAGAATCACCAGGTCTGATCTGGTCATGTGGGGCTTTCTTTCACAGTCTGCGCGAACTCGACCGGCCAACGGTAGACCACGAATGGCCGGAGCACTAGAGAGGCTACCCGGCGAAGAAGCGGCTCAGGTTGCGGCTACAGATCGACTAGGCTGCCTGTTTCATGCGTTTAGCGATGGCCTTGCCGAGCCTCTTGATGCCCTCGTCAATCATGTCCGTGGCACAGGTGGCAAAGGTGAGCCGCAAGGCATCACGGCCTCTTCCGTCGGCGTAGAAGGCCGTCCCGGGAACGAAGGCCACTTTCTGCTCAATGGCCGCCTCTATCAACTCCAGGCAATCCACTCCCTCCGGCAGCGTGACCCACAGGAAGAGGCCACCCTGGGGGCGGGTCCAGGCAACTCCGTCAGGGAAGTGCCGATCCATGGCCGCCAGCATGGCATCTCGCCGCTGCCGGTACATCTCGCGAATCTCTTTCACGTGCTCCTCTAGGAAGCCGCCGCGCACCACTTCGTAGGCCATCATCTGGTCGAAGCTGCTGGTGTGCAGATCTGCTCCCTGCTTGGCCTGAACCAGCTTCTGCACCACCTCCACAGGCGCCACCACCCAGCCGAGCCGAAGGCCAGGGGCCAGCGTCTTGGAGAAGGTGCTCATGTAGATCACGTCGCCCTTGAAGTAACCCGCGGGGTCCCCTCCGCTCTGTCTGGCGCTGATCACAACCAGTGGCTCCAGGTGCTCACCCTCGAAGCGTAATTCACCGTAGGGATCGTCCTCCAGAATGGGGACGCCATACCGATGTGCCAACGAGACCACATCCTCCCGCCTCTCCGCAGACAGGGTTACTCCGCCGGGGTTGTGGAAATTGGGCAGCACGTACATGAACTTGGGATGGGTCTCTACGATCTTCCGCTCCAGGAGGTCAATCATCATGCCATCGTCGTCGAGAGGCACAGAGGCGTATGAGGCCTGGTATGCTGTAAAGGATTGTAGTGCCCCGACGAAGGTAGGCGCCTCCACGATAATCACATCTCCCGGGTCCAACAGAATCTTGGCCACCAGATCCAGGGCTTGCTGAGAGCCGGTGGTGATCAGCACGTTATCCACGTTGGCCACAATGCCGTACCGGCCCATCTTCTCGACGATGAACTCTCTGAGAGGTACGTATCCCTCACTCATACTGTATTGCAGGGCCTTGGAGCCCTGCTCCCTCAGAACCTTGACGCACGCCTCCTCGATCTGTTTGATAGGGAATAGCTCAGGCGCGGGCATCCCGCCAGCAAAGGAAATCACATCCGGCTGACTGGTGATCTTGAGAATCTCCCTCACGATAGAGCTCTTCATGCCCTTCATTCGCTGAGCGTAGCGGTATTCCCATGAGGTTGCCATCTCATCGTCTCCTTTCCACCACTGGACTAGAGTTGCCCGCCGTACGAGGAAAACAAAACTCGCTATCCCTGTCCAGGTATAGCGAGCTAGACAGCCCCTATTCAGCCACTAAAGATGAACTGCCAAGATAGGCCCATCTTGAGAATACTCACCAAGTTCACACACAGATTATACCAGGCTCAAGGGGAAAAGACAAACACGGCCCTTGTACAGGAACCTGCGGCGAACAGTTCGCGCCCGGTCACGGACCGGCATCAGCCGTAGGGAGCCACTCCACGGCCACCAACTGGGACACCTCCCTGAACTCCGGGTCGCCCGTCACCACCACGCCTCGGATTCTCCGGGCCAGGGCCACGGCAAAACAATCGGCGTAGGCCAGGGCGAAACCGGCCTTGACGTGAGCCGCCTCAAAGGTCAGCTCGCGATCCGCTTCCACAACTTGCAGAGGAAGTTGGTCTATCGCCGCGATCGCCAGCTGGGTCTGGGTCAGACCCCTCTCCCGCTCGATGATGTACAAGACCTCACCGTAATTGATAAGGCACAGGTAAAGCTCCGCCCTACCAGCGGCACCGGACCTCAGCAGCTCATCCACCCGCTGATGGCCTGGCTCAGCCCCCAGGTAAGCAAGCAACGCATAGCTATCCAGAACCCAGGGCCCGTTGTTACCGCTCACGACTCCGCTCCCGCGCCCTCTCGGCCAGCATAGCCTTAGTCAGCGATGCGCCCTCTAGCAGCCCCCTGGAATCTTCCACGGGGTTTTCCATCGGCGGCACGAGAGCCAGCACCCCACCGTAGTCCACAATACGCACCCTGTCTCCAGACTTGAGACCGTAGCGCCGGCGGTATTCCGCCGGAATCACCACCCAGCCCTTCTCGGATATCTTAACTGACACCATGTGAGACCTCCTTGTTATACTAAATACAGCCAAAGTATAACGTTGTTTGCCCCTCATGTCAAGCCATGCAGCAGGCAGCGGTCATTGGCCGGTCGCCAGAGATGCACATGTACGTGCCATACCGGACGCCGGGGCAAGCGATCTGCTTGCCCTTCGCGCCACAGCCAGGTATCATCTTGGCCATGAAGACCACCTATGTGAGACGACTTGAGCGCTTAACCCGTGCCCAGCAAGAACAGCAGGTGGACGTGCTCGCTATCGTCCCTGGAGCCAACCTGCGCTATCTCACGGGACTGGAGATGCACCCCAGCGAACGGGTGACCCTGGTTTTGTTCCCGCAGGGGGGAGAGCCCGCCTTCGTGCTGCCCGAACTTGAGGCACCCCGCGCTGAGGCAAACCTGGGCATCAAAGCCTCCTTCTACACCTATTCCGACGTGCAGGGACCTTCTGCCGCCTTTCGTCGGGCCGCCAGCGACCTGCACCTGGAGGGCAAAGCCATCGGCGTCGAGCACTTGCGGATGCGTGTCCTGGAGCTGCGACTGCTGGAGGAGCACGTCAACAGCGCCCGCTTTGTAGATGGAGAGCCCCTCCTCTCTCAGTTGCGCATGCTCAAGGACGAGGAAGAGATCGCCGCCATGCGTCGGGCCGCCGCGGTGAACGAGGACTGCTTCCGCCAGGTACAGGCACAGATCAAACCAGGCGTCACCGAACAGGAACTGGCAGCCATCTGGCAGAAGGCGACTCTTGATGCCGCTAGCGGCGAACTACCTGAAGCCCCCATCGTAGCCTCAGGACTCAACGGTGCTTCACCACACGCCTGGGCCACCTCGCGTCGCATCGAGGAAGGCGACCTGGTGACCATCGACGGCTTCCTGCGCGTGGAAGGGTACTACTCCGACATCACCCGTACCTACGCGGTGGGTGAGATCGACGAGGAGCTAGAGCGCATCTACTCAATCGTCCAGGAAGCCAACGCCGCTGGGCGAGAGATCATCAAGCCGGGGATTCAGGCTCAGGAAGTGGACGGGGCGGCGCGGCAGGTGATCGAGAAGGCTGGCTACGGCGAGTACTTCATCCATCGCACCGGTCACGGGCTGGGGCTGGAGATCCACGAGCCGCCCTACATGGTGCAGGGGAGCGAGGTTTTTCTGGAGCCCAGCATGGCGTTCACCGTGGAGCCAGGGATCTATCTGCCTGGGAGGGGCGGGGTCCGCATCGAGGACAACGTCCTGGTCACCGACTATGGCTGCGAGACACTGACCACGCTGCCGCGAGAGTTGATCCGTCT
>DATEXS010000242.1:0-2085 GCA_035256725.1 Anaerolineae bacterium | reverse complement strand
CTGGGACTGGGCAACCCCATCCTGACCGACGACGCCGTGGGGATGATCGTGGCGGAGGAGGTCGGAAGGCGGCTCGATCGGGACGACGTGGTCGTGAGCCAGGCCAGCGTAGGGGGGCTGGGTCTGCTGGAACTGGTCGTGGGCTACGACAAAGTCATCCTCGTTGATGCCATCCGGACGGAGTCAGGAGTGCCAGGGCGAGTGCACCGCCTCTCACCTGACCAGTTCCACGGCAATCTCCGTGCTGCTTCCACCCACGACGTCACCTTCGCCACCGCTTTGGAGTTGGGCCGGCGTCTGAGCAAGGAGATTCCCAAGGAGATCGTGATCCTTGCCGTGGAAGCGGCAGACACGGAGACCTTCGGGGAGGAACTGACGCCCGCGGTCGCCGCCGCGGTACCGGAAGTGGTCGATTTGGTGCTCCAGGAACTGGAAAGCCGAGGGACCAGACAGCGCCGACCACGCTGCCCTGCCGCCGGATGAGTCTCGCCGTCCTGTTGACTCACTGCTCGATAGACCCGTCGGGTCGGACTTTCTCCTGAAGACCGTTCGCCCCTTGGCTGGTTCGACTCTCTTGGACGGTCAAGGTCGTTCGGCCAGCGAAAGGCTCGGGCCAGGATAACCCAGAAGACGCTCTACCGGCACTGACAATTGGAGGAAAAGAGTCCTCCTGTCAAGAGCAGAGAGCCACCCCCGCGTGGGGGTGGCTCTCTGCTACCTCCAAGAGTTCTTCCAGTCGGACTAGGATCGCCCCTCCTGCCCGCAGACCTTGAGGAAGGCCTTTACCACTGTAGGGTCAAACTGCTTGCCGGCCTCGCTCCTCAGATGGTCAAGCACCACATTCTCTTCAATGGCCGGACGGTACGGCCGCCGCGAGGTCATGGCATCGAAGACATCAGCGACGGCGACAATCCTCGCCCCCAATGGGATTTCGTCCCCAGTCGAGCCATCAGGGTAGCCCCCGCCGTCGTAGGCCTCGTGCACGTGCTTGATGTAGGCTATCACCTCCGCCAGGGGGGTGATGGGCTCCAAGATGCTGGCCGCGACGAGAGGGTGCGATCTGACATGATCGCCCTCTTCGTCGGTCAGCCTGCCGGGCTTGTTGAGAATGCTCTCCTTGGTCCCCACCTTGCCTATGTCGTGAAGCAGGGCAGCCAGGCGGATGTTCTCCACCTCACCAGCCGACAGCGACAATTCTCTGGCGATGGCTGTGGCATGCGCCGATACCCGTCTGGAGTGCCCTTCTGTGTACTCGTCCTTGGCCTGGAGCGCGAGCACAATGCTCTCTATGGCACTGATGAAGAGGCGCTGCAACTCATCATTCTTTTCTGCCAGCTCCCTCGTCCTCTCCTCCACCTTTCTCTCCAGGTCGCGCTGGTACTCCTTTCTCTCCAGCAGCAGGCGTCGGTTGTCCAGAGCCCGTTGGACTCCAATCAGCACCTCCTCGAAGTGGAAGGGCTTCATCAAATAGTCGTACGCGCCCGCGCGCATGGCCTCTACAGCCACCTCCCGGTTGTCCACCGCCGTCACCATGATCACGGCCACGCTTTCATCGTACTCCTTGATCCGCTTGAGCAGCTCTATGCCGTCCATACCCGGCATCCTGACGTCACACAACGCCAGCGCACAGGCGTGAATCTTCAGCTTCTCCAGCGCCTCGGTGCCGTCTAGCGCCGTGACGCAGGTGTAGCCCATCTGAGACAGGTAGCGCTCTAGTATGGCGCCCACCACCTTCTCATCATCCACCACCAGGATGCCGATGTCCCTCTGTCCGCCCAATTGGCTGTTCATGAATCACCCTGAGATAAGATCTTCGATCCCGAGCTGGCACCTATCGTACCCCACTCCCCTCACGTTGTCAATGGCGTGTTCAAGAGGGGAAGAAGTAGGGGCGACCCGGCGAGTCGCCCCTACGGGCTGGCCCCGGGCGAGGGAAAGAACCAGCCACCCTCCCGGAGGTTGAGAACCCCCGGGAGGGTATGCGAAAAGCAACGTTGACAAACACCAACCATCTGTAGTATAGTCCCTGGGCCTGCTATTGCTTCGACCGCGCTCAAGCAGGACGAGAAGCGAATTCGAGGAGAC
>DATEXS010000241.1:0-2183 GCA_035256725.1 Anaerolineae bacterium | reverse complement strand
GATCCACGAAACCAGAGCCGAGATTCAACTGGAACTGGAGAAACTGGGCAAGATTCAACCTCAGAACACCGGCTGGGCTATGCCCAAGGGCCCCCTGGAAGACAGGTTCAACGACATAGGATTATCTGCCAAGACCATCGAAGACAACTATGTTCGCCTGGGGAGCGGCACCGAAGGTCGAGATTCCGAGAAGGCGGGGATTGACCTGGTCTTAGGACCGAAGGGCGGACCTGTCGGTGCGGCCTTTGCCCGCCAGCTCACCCACCCCAGACATGGCTATGAGGCGCTGACCACCATCGCCGAACCCAATCTCACCGTAAGGCCCTCCACTCTTATCGTACCCACCATCGAGCTGGTCAATCTGCGCCAGGCCAGCATGGTCTACGGACCCACGCAGGCGGCGGTGGCCAGGGCCATCCTGGACAGCATCGAAGAAGGCACTATCCTCCATGACGACCTGGAGCAGGCGGTGATGATCGCCAAGGCCACCATACACCCCCGGGCGCTGGACCGTCACCAGCTCTATGGCAACGTTCGCCAGGCCATGTACAAAGCCATCAAGATGGCCTACCGCAAGGTTCGGCCTAGCTGAAGGAGTATCGAGAGGCAGAATGAGAGAGTGTAAGATAGAGCAGAACAAGGCCAACTGCGCCTGCACCTATGATTCTTGCAGCCGCAAGGGCCTCTGCTGCGAGTGTATCCGCTACCACTGGAGCCATCAGGAACTGCCGGGATGCCTGTTCCCCCCGGAGGTGGAGAGGACCTATGATCGTTCGCTGGAGCGGTTCCTCTCCCTCTACGCTGACCGTTAGCCCTGGGCACCTCTGGCAGCAATCTGTGGACGCCACGATCCGTTCCTTCTAACACCCAGGAGGCGATACTTATGGCCGGCAAACCAGATTGGTTGAAGGGAATCATGCCCGCGTTGGTCACCCCCTTTACTCCAGACCAAGACGTGGACGAGGAAGGGATGCGTCGCCTGATCCGGCACGTGCTGCCCCACGTAAACGCCGTCGTGCCCGTGGGCACCACGGGCGAGTTCGTCTACCTCTCTGAAGAAGAGAAGCGACGCCTCATCGACGTCACCATCGACGAAGTGGGTGGACGGGTTCCAGTGATCGCGGGCACTGGCTGCACCAGCACCAGAGACACCTTGGCCCTCACGCAGTACGCTAAGGAGGCCGGGGCCGACGCTGCCCTGGTGGTGGCCCCTTTCTACCTGAAGCCCACCTTCAACGAGGTGTACGAACACTACGAGGCGGTGTCCAGAGTGGGCATCCCCATCATTCTCTACAATATCCCCCAGTGCGCCGGGACCCACTACCGGTGGTGGACAGCCGAGGGCCTGGCCTATCTGGACAACGTGGTGGGCATCAAGGACTCCAGCGGGGACGTCCCCTTCCTCATGGCTCTGCTAGAGAAGGTCAAGGGGCAGATAGCCATCATCTGCGGCCACGACGAGATCGTCATGCCCGCCCTCGCCGCTGGGGTCGATGGAGCCATTCTCGCCACCGCGAACCTGATCCCCGACATCTGGCAGGAGCTCTACACCCACGTCAGGGAAGGCAGGATTGCCGAGGCTCAGGAGCGTCAGCGGGACATCCAGCGCTTGGTCCGCATCGTGGTCAACTGCGGCTCCACGCAGGCTGTGAAAGAGGGTCTGCGCATGATGGGTATCCACGTGGGCGATTCTCGCCACCCCATCATGCCTGGGGGCGCTTTCCGGCGCGAGGATTACGAGGAGTTGCGCGTTCAATTGGAGGAGTTGGGCAAGATCCAGCCACGACCTATTGAGTACCACCTCTCGCCGGGTAAGACGGTTATGAGCGCGGTGCCCGCAACCCCACAGACCCCCCTGTCGGTGCCGGACTTCACCATGCTGGTGGGAGAGGGCTACGCCGGCCCGCCAGATTTCGAGATCGCCCACGTGGACCTCCTCATCGGCGTTCAAGATGGGCCGGTGGGCAAGGCGTTCGATGAAGCCGTTAGCAGGCCCCAACCAGAAAACCCATCCGAGCAAGACCTCACGGAGCTGAAGGTCATTTTCCAGCGACCGCGTACCCTGCTCGTCCCCACGGTAACCGTGCGCACCAAGAAACAGGCCAGGCACATCTACGAGAACGCAGTCCAGGGCATCGTCATGGCCATAGAGGCCAGCCTGGCGGACGGTTTCCTGCCAGAGG
>DATEXS010000240.1:0-7193 GCA_035256725.1 Anaerolineae bacterium | reverse complement strand
CACGGGCGGTCCGGAGGTGATCATCGCCGTCGTGGACACAGGAGTGGACCTGAATCACCCTGACCTGGACGACAAGATCGTGCCCGGCTGGGACTTCGTCAATGGAGACAACCTCGCCCAGGACGACCACGGCCACGGTACCCACGTAGCGGGCATCGCCGCAGCGGAGACCAACAACGCACGGGGAGTGGCCGGCGTCTCCTGGGGCGCTCGCCTTATGCCCATCAAGGTCTTGGACGAGAGCGGGGATGGCTATTACAGCGACGTGGCGAGCGGGGTACGTTACGCCTGCAACCACGGGGCAAAGATCATCAACCTGAGCCTGGGCGGATCCAACCCCTCCAGTACCCTAAAAGAAGCCCTGGAGGATGTGAGCCAGAAAGGCTGCCTTGTTTTGGCCGCCGCTGGAAATAGTGGACAGGACACAGTTGACTATCCCGCGAGGTACGCCGAGACCATCGCTGTCGCTGCCACCGACCGGACCGACCAACGGGCTTCCTTCTCGGACTACGGCCCGGAGATCGATGTAGCGGCTCCAGGCGTGGATATCTGGAGTACCCTGTGGCCGCATACCTACGATTGGAAGGCGGGCACCTCCATGTCCACACCCCACGTGTCAGGCCTGGCTGCTCTGGTTTGGTCTCTTTGTCCCGACTTGAGCAGCGAAGGAGTTCGCGGTGCCATCGAGGGGACAGCCAAGGACCTGGGCGCTAGCGGATGGGATCCTTACTATGGGCACGGTCGTATAGATGCCGCCGCTGCTCTTGAGGCGGCAGGGCCTCCGCCCGTGCTGGCTGTGGACAAGGACCAGTTGCTCTTCCTGGCGGACGCCACTTGGGGACCATGGCCGCAGACCCTGCTGGTGAGCAACGCCGCCCCCTGCAGGTGGCTTGACTGGAGTGCAGAAGGAAATGGGGATTGGCTGGACGCTCACCCCGACCAAGGGCAGGCATCCTATTCTCACCCTGCCGAGGTCATTGTCTCGGTGGACAAGTCTGGCCTATCTCAGGGCCAGACCTACGACGCAGTCGTCCCTGTCAATAGTGGGACGCTGGGGGTGCTGGAAGCGCCGCAGCAGGTGGACGTGCGTTTCGTCTACTCGGACACGCCTCTCAACAGGACCTTCTACCCGCTGGGCATGAGCCACTGACGCTGGGCCTCACAGGGATCTCCTCTCCGCCCGGTGAGCTCAATCGGTGAATCCCGCCTCGCCGGCGCTCAAGGAGTAGCGCTGGAGGAAAGCATCCCGAGAGGGAAGGAAGCGCTTGCTCAGCAAATCCACTGCCACACTCGCGGCTCGCCCCTCGCACTGGCGATAGTACTGCCCCTGGGCATCAGCCGAGTGCGCCTCCGCAAAGACCTTGCAGAGACACCTCTCCTCCAGCACCGACACGTAGGTGATGAAGGCCAGGTGCATCTCTTCAGCACCCTCAGGAACCACCATCTCGTGTAGATGGCGATACACTCCCCGAAGCTGATCGGCCGTCCCCTGATCAGCCCTGGCAGAGCTCTCTAACAAGCCCATCTGGTCCACCGCACTCACCAGGCTCGTGAAGTCCCTCAGGTACCCTGCTACCTCGGCGGGCACTGTTCGCTGCGGCACAGAAGTAGGGCTAGGGAGGGGCCTCTGTGTAGCCGTTGATGAGGGCGAAGGGGTAGGAGATGGGGGCACGGGAGTTGCCGTCGCAGTGTCGGTAGGGATGAATGTCGGTGTCTGCGCGGGGGAGACGATCACAGTGGGTGACAGGATCGGCTCCCTCGTCTCCGAAGGTAGCATCGTGGAGGTCGCTGTCGCTGTCGGCGTGTGCAGAACGAAGGGGGAGGCCGGGACCTCGGGTTGCTCGAGGGCCGACTCAACGACTTGCAGGAGAGCCCAGAAGACGACGATGACGGCGCAAAGCAGGACCAGCACTGTCGTTTTTTGACACCCGCTCATGGTTCACCCTCACCGACGAGCCTGCATTACTTAGAGACGCTTTGGCGCACCGTCAACAGGCCTCGAGATGAAAATCCCGAATGGCTCCCCGCGCAGTGGGAGACCCCCGGCCCCGAACCGCCTGCATCCTAACCTTCTCTTTGCCCTGGACTCTCAAGGCGGGCCTTCATCAGCCTAATCGTACCACCTATCTGGTGCTTGTCAAGTGCCACCGCCACTTGTCACGTTCGGGGGCCATGGTATAATCTAGCCGCTACTACCAAGGAGCGACTCCACAGGTATCCAAAGATGGGCCAACTTGGCGAGAAACTGCGCGAGGCGCGCAAACAGATGAACTGGTCCCTGGCTCAGGCTGAAGGCGCCACCAGGATCAGACAACAGTACCTCTCCGCCTTGGAAAAGGAGCACTTCGCCGAATTCTCCAGCGAGAGTCAGGTCAGGGGCTTCGTGCGGACCTATGCGCTGCACCTCGGCCTCGATCCAGAGGAGATCCTGGAGTACTACGACTCAGAACCCAGGAAGGTATCGGAGCGGCCAGGCATTCCCCGACCCCGCTCTCTTAGCCCGTGGTCGGTGATGAACCTGCTTATCCTGGTCATCATCCTGGCCATCATCGGGATCATGGGCCTTCACGTGGCGTCCAGGCAGAGCACTCCTGACTCAACAGCCACACCCACTGCCACTCAGGTGGCACCTGTGCGCACCGTACCGCGTTATGTACTGGAAGCGAATCTGGACTACGAGGGGCACAGCATCCAGGCCACCCAACAAGTGCATTATGTCAATACTACAACTGAGACCCTCCCAGATTTGGTCTTCAACGTCTTCCCCAACTATACGGAGGACATCTTTCGTCTGGATAGCGTGAGCACAGAACAGCCGGAGAGGGACGAAGAAGCCCCACAGCTGGAGTACACCCTCAACGGCACCAGTCTTCGCGTCAGCTTGCCCTCAGGTCTGGAACCAGAGGACGAAGTGACCCTATTCCTGGATTTCTCCTTGCAGCTACCGCGGATGAACCCCTATCTCGAGTGGAGCAACGGCAGCCTGGGATATTCGGATCGTATGCTCGCAGCGGGCAACTGGTACCCCGTCCTGGTGCCGCACAGGGAGGGCCAGGGTTGGAACGCCTATGCCTATCACCTGGTCGGCGATCCCTACGTCAGCCAGGTAGCCGATTATGAGGTAGAGATCGTGGCTCCCTCGGACGTAGTGATCGCCGGTAGCGGGGACGAACAGCGTTTCGGGAACCGTTGGAAGTACGCGTGCACGGAGGCTCGCTCTTTCGCCTTCGCAGCCAGCGATCAATACTCGCTGTTGAGCCAGCAGGCAGGCCATGTCACCGTGGTCTCCTACTTCTTCCCAGTCCACGAGCACAGCGGTTCGGATGCCCTACTGGCAGCGGCCGAGGCGATAGCCAGCTTTGAGGAGCTTTTCGGCCCCTATCCGTACTCCAGCTACAGGATAGCGGAGGTGGACTTCGCCGGAGCGCTGGAGTACTCCGGCCTAACCTTCCTGGGAGACGACTGGTACGCGGACCATCCAGGTGGCTACCGCAGCCGGATGGTCTCCCTGGTTGTTCACGAGGTGGCCCATCAGTGGTGGTATGGAGTGGTCGGCAACGACCAGGCGAGAGAGCCCTGGCTCGACGAGTCCCTCGCTACGTATAGCTCTATGCTCTACTATGAACGTTTGCACCCTGAACTGGTGGACTGGTGGTGGGAGACAGAAGTAGACAGCTACCGGCCTCAAGGGCAGATAAACCGCCCCATCTACGCCTTCATGGATGGTCGGACCTACCTGAACGCCGTATACCGTCGGGGTGCACTCTTTATCAGGGACCTCAGAGAGCGCATGGGCGACGACGAGTTCTATGCCTTCCTGCGGGACTACTACGACAGCCAGGGACAGAAACTCAGTACGGCTGATGATTTCTTCGCCGTCCTCGCCCGTCACACGGCGGTGGACATCTCCTCACTCAAGGAGGAGTACTTTGGCCCCTAGGCAGGTCGGGGCCTTTGCGCTGGCCGCGGTCCTTTTCCTCACCTCCTTGCTCACGGCCCGTCTAATCGTCGCCAATCCTCTGTCCCTCTCTGCGCTGAACAACGCTTCCCCGACTCCGACGCAAGCGGTGTCCGTGGATCAGCCCACAGCAACGCCGGTCCCGGCAGCTGTCAGTACCTCGACACCGCCGCCTCCAACTCCAACCGTGCAGCAGAGGGGCACGGTGCTGCTGGATCAGAGCAATACCACCGCCTACCCTCTGCCTGAGGGCTGTCTCATCCACCCCCTGAGGCTGGCGATGCAGGGCATCGACCTCTACGCTCTGGATTCCGGTCAGCTCAAAAAGATCACCCTGGGTTCCCGGGTCGCCTGCCAGCCCATTACCGCACCGGCTCGTGGGGTGGATGGCACGATGGTGCAGGAGCTTGGCGATTTCGCCCTGGCGGGGGACGGGTCGTCGCTGCTGATTCTGGACCGGGCAGGCAACGTCTTCCGCTACTTCCCTGAAGTTGAGGACTGGCGTGTTGAGCGTCTGGCCCACGCAGCGTGGGCAAGTTCGCGCCAGTATCTGGTTTCCGTCTGCGCCTCTCAGGACGAATTCTACCTGCTGGACACCAACGTGGGCCAGATCTGGCGACATGCCGCAGGGGTGGCGGAGATCCTGCCCTCGGATACAGACCTGCGCGAGAGCGTTGATCTGGCAGCGGGACAAGGGATCTTCGTGCTGGCCCAAGAAGGCTCGCGCGGGGAGCTCCGCCTCCACAAGCTCAGCGGACAGCCGCTCAGGCCAGATAGCGCCTTCTCGCCCCCTACAGACCTGGCCAATCCCTCCTTGCTCTTCCTGGACCCGCAGCGGGGCGGCCACTTGTACGTGATCGACCAGGACAGCCGTCGCCTGCGCGTCTTGGACCCGGAGAGCGGTGAACTAGTTCGGGACTATCTTCTGGATAGCCAAGATGCGGAGATCCTGGCAGCCTATGATACGGCGCAGAAGCTATATCTGGCCTCGACTGGCACGATCTATGTCTATCCCCAGGAGCCGACAGGGCCGGGGGATTGGACGCCTCCTCTCACGCCCACCTCGGGAGTCGCAGGATCACCTCCCCACGACCCCCGCGTACTACAAGGTCTCCCACCCCTGGCCTTGCCCCTCGAGGGCACGGTAGTCACCGACCTCTCCTTCAGGCTGCCGGGGGCGCCCCGCTCCTACCGCTACGGGGTGCACGAGGGCATCGATTTCTACTGGGCCGCGGGCGAGCCGGTGACCAGCACCACACCTGTGCTGAGCGTGGCCGCGGGAGAGGTGGTCAGGGCAGACAAGGAGTACGACCCACCTGCCCTAAACGAGATAGAGGCCATGCTGGCCCGGGCGGCCGGGCTCTCCCACACCACAGAGGAGGTCCTCGACGTCCTTCGGGGACGACAAGTGTGGATCGACCACGGCGGTGGCCTGGTCAGCCGCTACTGCCATCTCAGCGCGGTCGCCGATGATCTCCGCTCGGGGGACCGCGTGGAACAGGGCCAAATGATCGGATACGTCGGCAACTCAGGCACGCCTGCCTCCTACTACGATCAGGGCTCGGAGATACACTTGCATCTGGAGATCAGAATCGGCGAAGGGTACCTGGGCCAGTATCTCCGGCCTGTGGAGGTGAAGCGTTGGCTCCAGCGAGCCTTCGGCGCAGGTGCTTGACAAGGCTTCCAGCCGGGAACTATAATCTTCGCGCTTCGGGCAGCGGGGACCGCTTGCGATAACTGCCAAGCTAGCGAGGTTCGGGTGCGCAAACTCCAAATAGCCGTCACCATAGTTCTGTTGCTCGTGCTAGGGATAGTGGGCTTCCTGGCCTACAAGCTCCGTCAGTACGAGAGCTACCAGGAAGCGATATATCCGGGCGTTTCCGCCACTGGCATACCCCTTCAGGGACAAACGCAAGAGCAGGCTCGGCAATCGCTGGAGGAGATGATCGTTGCGCCGCTTAGCCAGCCGATCGCTTTACACTACATAACCGATACTGTGGTTCTCCTGCCCAGCGACGTCAAACTAGAGATCCAGGTGGGTGAGATGGTCCAACAGGCCTACACCCTGGGCCGCGGACCAGAACCTCAGTTCTGGGATGGCTACCTCACCTTCCTGACTGAGGGTTTGCAGCCGGTTAACGAGGACGTCCCTCTCCTTTACTCCTATCAGCCCCAGATGGTGCGGGACTTCCTCCAGGAAATCGCCAGAGAGAGGGACCAGCCTCTTCGCGAGGTACAGCCCATCACGGATACGCTCTCCTTCAGGCCAGGAAAGCCGGGGCGAAGGCTCGACCTGGAGAGCTCGTTGCCCCTCGTAGAGCAGAGCCTGACCTCAGCTGACCAGAGGGAGGTCACGCTGGTGGTGGACGTGCTCGAGCCTGCGCCTCCCGACATGGAAATGCTGCGCAGCATCCTGCAACACAGGATCGACGAGTTCGCGGGCATGGTGAGCATCTATGTGGCCGACCCGGCTACGGGCGAGCGGATAGAGATCAACCCAAACATCATCTACTCCGGCATGAGTGTAGTCAAGATGGGCGTCATGCTGGAGACGTTTCTCCACGCCCAGGGGGATGAGTTGGACCAGGAGACCCAGGATATCATGCTCAAGGTGGTCACCGACCCTACAGGGAGCAACTACTGGGCCAACCTGCTCCTCGGTCTGATTGGAGACGGCAGCCAGATGGAGGGATGCAGGAGGTTCAACGCCCGCATGGACGAGCTAGGGCTAAGCGCGACGTTCATTCGGGAGCCCTATCGGCTGGAGACCGAAGGGTCGCGTCGCGGGCCTGGCCTGGCCAGACTAGCGCTGCTTCAGGGGCCCATCGGCGCCAACCCCGACCCCCTTATCCAGACCTCTGCCCACGATATGGGCGCCCTGCTGGGGATGATCTACGACTGCAGCCAGGGCAAGGGCAGGCTTCCCGAAGACTATGCTGGCAGCATCTCCGCGGAAAACTGCCAGCTGATCCTGGACGACATGAAGCAGAACCCGGTGCGCACGATGATCGGCGCCGGCATCCCCGAGGACATACCTTTGGCTCACAAGCATGGCTTTGCCTACGACACCCATGCCGACGCCGGAATCGTCTTCTCGGAGGGTGGCGACTACGTCCTCGTCCAGTTCCAGTACGCCCCTACCAGTTGGCTGGTCTGGGCGCTCAGCCAGCCTGTTTTCGAGGACGTCTCCTTCGCCACCTACAACTTCTTCAACATCCCCGGTCAGGAGTGATGG
>DATEXS010000239.1:0-3225 GCA_035256725.1 Anaerolineae bacterium | reverse complement strand
GATGGCGGCGTAAGTCGGCGATGACGCGCGCGGCCCAGGCCTTGCGCTCGGCAGACGACAGGCTGCTCAGAGCGACGTCGTCCGGGCTGATGACTGTATCGGGTGGAATGAGACCATACTTGGCGGAGAGGATGTACCACTCATCGGCGACGCGGTCGGCATAAGCAGACGCCTTCCGGAACCAGTCAGAGACATACAGGTCTCGCGCGCGCGCCGGTTGGGCCCCCTGAAGGCTGACTGAAGAGACGAAGGCAATCTTCTTGGCCATTGCCGGCGTCTCCTTTCCCCAGAGCATCATAGCACTAACAGCTCGACGGTGCGAAAGGAGAGGCAGAAAAACGAGGAAGCGAGTGCGCCGTACCCAGCATGACTCCTGGCCCTAGGAAGTGCGCGGAGTCGTGTAAGCCATTCCGGCTGCCCTGGCCGAGAATGCCGAAGTCCAACATGGCAACCATCAGAATCATCGGTCCCTCTGCCGGTGCCTGTGGGCTGTGCCGTTCGCCACCGGTTGGCCGTGCAGAGAAATCTGGCAAAGCCGCTCGCGTACAGTTATGATAGCGTCGTACCTCGCTGCGCGACAGGAGGAGGGGAGCCGTGAAGAGAATACGGGTAGTGCTGGCTGATGACCATGCTCTGGTACGGCAGGGTATCACTGGATTCCTAGAGGAGGCGGGCGAGATCGTCGTCGTGGCTGAGGCGGAGGACGGTGAGAGGGCTTTGGAGCTGGTGGCCGAACACAAGCCCGACCTGGCGATACTGGATATCAGGATGCCGAAGCTCTCTGGCGTCGATCTGGCTCGCCGCATCAGGGCTGAGCACCCCCAGGTCAAGCTATTGGTGCTCACCGCCTACGATGATGATCCTTACGTCTTTGCACTATTGCAGGCAGGGGTCGATGGTTACCTCCTCAAGACCGCCGACTCCACTCAGTTGATCCAGGCCGTGCGCCAGATAATGGCGGGCGAACCCGCGCTCGACCCAGGCGTAGCCAGAAGGTTGATGGAGCGAGTAGCCTCAGGCCGGGTGACGATGAGGGATGACGAGGTTGTGGATAGACCCACCGACAGGGAACTTGAGGTACTGCGCCTGGCCGGCAAGGGCTTGACCAATAAGGCCATAGGCCAAGCCTTGGGGATCAGCGACCGCACGGTTCAAGGTCACCTGGCCAGGGTCTATCAGAAGCTCCAGGTGAGCACGCGCACTGAAGCGGTGCTGAAAGCCGTACAGGAGAGCTGGATAACCGTGGATGACACGGTAGGCTGAAAACAGAGCATGAGCGGACGCATCTGGCAGAAGAGATCATGGAGAGGGCTCCGCAGTCAAGTGCTGCTGTGGATAGTGCTCCCGGCGGGGCTTCTCCTGCTCGCGTCTTCCCTGGTCAGCATCTACAGCCACCAACAGGGGATGAAGATACTGGTGCAAGATAAGGACCTGGCCCTGGCCATGGTGGCCGCTCAAGGGGTTGAAGAGCGGGTGGCTCGCTGCCAGGCGGCGCTGGCGAGCATCCGCGATCAAGAGGCCATCCGCAACGGAGGTGACGTAGACTACTCCCTGCTGCTCCAGGAGATGTCTCCCCAACTTGGCGTGTTCAACGGAGGCGTTGCCCTCCTGGACACAGATGGTGAATTGCTCGCCGCCAGGCCTGAGGCGATGGAGTGGACCACCAGAGTCCGAGTGTTGAGGCCGCAACTTGGGCAGGTGACTGCTGGAGAGGCGTCGGTGCTCTTAGCCACGTTGGACGAGCCGCCCACCGGCGCCCCTTGGGTGGCCCTGATCCTCGCAGGAGACAGCCGAGTGGCAGCCTTGCTTGGGGTCTTCACGCTGGGGAACTGCGGCATAACGCAGATACTCGATGACCTCATAGTAAGCGGTGAAGGCATCACCTATCTGGTGGATGGCGACATGCGCATCCTATACCACCCTGAAGCCTCGAGACTGGGCACCGATGCCCTCGCCTCCTTCGACACGGACAGGCCCCAAATGGACCAGGCCGGCGCCGGGGTGTATCGGGCGGTGACTGGGCAGGACGTCGTGTTGGCCCACGTCCCTGTGGGTCAAAGGGGATGGACCGTTGTCGTAGAGGAGCCTTGGGGCAGCCTCCTTGCCCCCACGATGCGCTACTCCTTTCTGGCCCCGATAGTCGTGCTTTTGGTCGCCCTGATGGCCTTTCTGGCCATTTTCGTGGTGGTGCGCCAGGTGCTTCAGCCCCTGGAAGAGCTGGGTCGCAGGGCCAGCAAGATCGCCTGGGGCGATTTCTCAGCCGTGGGCGAGCCTGTGAGGGGCATCGCAGAGATTGACGATCTCCGGCTCACCCTCAATCAGATGGCGCATCGCATCCATGCCTACCAGTCCGCTATGCACAATTACGTGGCCGCAGTGACCCAAGGACAGGAGGACGAGCGGCTGCGCCTTGGTCACGAGCTACACGACGACACAGTTCAGTCCCTGGTCGTTCTCTCCCAGGACCTGGAAAGACTAGACAGGCGCCTACCGCCCGGTGCGGAGGACTTGCACGAGATGGTGACAGAGCTGCGGGAGTCAGCCAACTCCGTTATCACCGCCTTGCGCCGGCACATCGGCGACCTGCGGCCCGTGTACCTGGAGGACCTGGGGCTGATCCCTGCCTTGGAGAAACTGGTGGACGATCTGGCGGTCAGCCAGGATATCGAAACCGAATTCAAAGTGACAGGAATGGCTGATCGTCTCCCTGCCAATACTGAATTAGCCATCTTTCGCATCGTCCAGGAGGCGCTGAAAAACGTAGAACAACACGCACGGGCTTCTCAGGTGGAAGTCAGATTGGAGTTCGGCTCGGACGGGATCACGGCTTTCGTCGAAGATGACGGCGTTGGCTTTGTGGGGCCAGAGACGCCGAGCGAACTCACCGAACTCGGTCACTTTGGGCTGATGGGGATGCAAGAGAGAGCTATACTCTTGGGCGGGTGGCTCTCCATCCGCTCAGAACCCGGCCAGGGGACGACAATAGTGTTCCACGTGCCTGCTGGAGGAAACACGCGGTCAACTGACTAAGCTAACCAAGTGTAAGCCAAATGGCGCATGAAGGGCCCATCGACGCATGGGCCCTTTTGCTTACTCCAGATGAGGTTGAATGGCTCTCCTAGCCGGGCATCGGGAGGGTTATACTTGGCTACATTGGCTACAGATGAAGAGATGGGCTGGAGAGGATGACAAGGAAAGAGTTTCTACGCTTGGGTTTAACTTTGG
>DATEXS010000238.1:0-5103 GCA_035256725.1 Anaerolineae bacterium | reverse complement strand
GCATGAATGCCGGCACGGTGAAGCATAGCTCTTCGTCGGCGGTCATGGCGAAGATCCTGTCTCCACCGCCGGGGAGAACTACCTGGCATTCCTTGGTCCGGTGGGCGCGGATGATGCCTTCTGCACACGACGCCGCCCGGGGGCCAAAGGAGGTCCGGATAGGCTCGCCCTGGTGATAGGTTGCCGCGTGAACCAGACGCATGAAATGTGCAGGGTTCGCGTAGACCAGGACCAGATCTGGTTCCCACTCGGTGAGTTCCAGCGGGGAGAGAACGAGCGCGCCGCATTCGCCCTCTGCGAGCCTGGGGATGGCCTCGATCTGTCCGCGGGCCGCCTGTCGGTTCTGGGCGTAGCCGGAGGCGAGCATCACCTCCTCAACTTCCGACATGTCCGGCCGCTCTTCCAGCCACCCATAGGCGATCAGGGCCACTGGGCAACAGACGTCATCTTTGAGGAGTCCAAGCCTCCAGCCATATCTCCTGGCCATGGTGATGGCCTGGCACAGGGTGACTCTGTGCCTCAGGAGCTTGCTTGGACGACGTACCCTGCCGGGCAGTTTCTCTCTAGGCGGGAGAAGTCTCACCGCGACCGGCCTCGTCTGCAGGCGCAGCAGCTCGGTCAGGACTCTGGATTGGTCTTGTCTCTCCTCCATCCCGTCTTCCCCCTGGTAGCAGAGTGTGCCAGTAGCCGTTGCGGTCCATTAGAGGGGACGTTCCTCCACAGGGCAAGCGGCTGTGGCCATGTGTCTTGCTTTGGGCGGACAAGTGTGTTATGCTGAACGGCGTGGCGCGGGGCATAGTGGAGTTGGCCGAGGCCGCGGCTGCGTGCGCTGGCGGGTCATCTGAGATCGCGGCGGGGGACTGGAGTTGATGTCCGGGACGAAGGTGGAGCCGTGGGGCTGCTGCGAAGCGCCTGGCAGATAGTCAACAAGCATCGCACGGCGTATGTGGCCATCAACTTGGGCTACTACGGCCTGGTGCTGGTCGGCATGCTGTACGTGGTTCTGATTGACCCGTCGTTGCAGGAGCAACTGCTGAGGGACGTGGGGGGCGCCTTTACCGAGGGGCCGCTGGCTACCGTGAGTGGGGCATACCTCGGCGGAAACGTCGTCGCTGCAGCGGTGCTGACGTTCCTGGTGAATCTACTGGCGGGCAGCCTTCTCTTCATCACCTTGCCCTCGCTGATTGTGCCCTTCGCGGGCGTTCTGCTGGGCGGCTACAGAGCCGTGCTATGGGGCTTGCTCCTGGCTCCTACGAGCGGAGAGCTGGCCCTGGTGATGATTCCGCATTCCCTCACCCTGATCTTGGAAGGTCAGGCGTACGTCCTGACGATCTTCGCTGCCTACGTCCACGGTTCGTCGTTCCTTAGACCCCACCGGGTGGGGGTGACAAGTCACCGGCAAGGGTACGTTGCGGGCTTGAAGATGACCGCACAGGTCTACGCATTGGTGCTCCTCGCTCTGGCGGCGGCTGCCGTCTACGAAGCCCTGGAGGTAGTGGCCATGGTGCGGCTGGCCTCGGCATCCGGCTAGTGGTGCTCTGCAAGAGATATCTTGCGTCGGTGAGAAGTGTGTGCTACAGTTACTGCCAGCTGCGCCGCTAGACGTTCATAGCTCGATAAGGAGGTTAGGGAGGCAAAGATGTATCAGAAGATCACCGTCGTGGGTAATCTGGGCAAGGATCCTGAGATGCGCTATACGCCCAGTGGGGTGGCTGTGACACGCTTCAGTGTGGCCACCAGCCGACGCTGGACTGGCGCCGATGGGACCCCCAGCGAGGAGACGACCTGGTTTCGAGTGTCGGCCTGGAGGAACCTGGCCGAGACCTGCAATCAGTACCTGAGCAAGGGCAGGCAGGTGCTGGTCGAGGGCAGGCTGGTGCCGGACAAGGAGACGGGTGGCCCCAGGATCTGGACTGGCAACGATGGCGTTCCTCGATCCTCCTACGAAGTGAACGCGTTGGACGTTAGGTTCCTGGGCGGTAGGGGAGAGCGAGAAGAAGCGTTGCCGCCGGTGGGGCCTGAGGAGCCCGGAGAGACTGAGGGCGAGATCCCCTTCTAGTGCGCCGAGGCGCAGCTCAGGGGACGCTTCTAGTCGCGTGAGAGCCGGAGCAAGATCGAGCGACGCCTAGATAGCTCTCGAGAATAGCTCCAGGGGACAGACCTCCTCCGTTGTGAAGGTGGGGTTGCTGTACCCGTAATCGTTGAGTACTTCCACAGCTTCTGGATGCAGGTGCGCGAAGTCATTGACCTCCTGGCAGGCGGCTTCGAGGTCTTCTTGCGCCTGGTAGGCATCCCACAGCGTGGTGACCACCTGGTCGTAGATGTTCCCCGGCTGGACGGCTTGCAGTTCTCCCCTGGCTGCCTCGGCCAGTCCGGCCTCGCCCATCATCAGGTAGGTCAGCGATAGCCGGTAGCGGGAGAAGGCGGCCAATTCCTCCCTCTCGCTCTCGTCCATCCAGGTGTCAAGGCGAGGGTTGTCGATGGCCTCCCGATATAGTGTCGCGGCCCTTTCGAACTCTCCTTCCAGCAGCGCCTGGTTGGCGTCCAGGACCCTGAAGTACAGGTAGTTGGAGTAGTCCAGCACCGTCTCCGTCAGGCCGTATGTCGCGCCGTCCCATTTGTACACCTCGGTTCTCTCGCGCTGGGGGCCCGCCCCTACGGAACCGATGGTGCCTCCGTGCATGATCAGTTCCAGGACGCCGTCGTTATCCCAGTCAGCAAAGTATGGTTCCACATAGGCCATCTCGATGCCACCAGAAGTAAGGTCCTCGTAAGTCCCGGTGCCAGAGGAGACGATGTACACCTTGGTGAAGCAGGTGTGGGCACCGCAGGAGGTGGATGAGTAAGCGATCTCGGTGTATCCGTCCTGGTTCAAGTCATCCACCTCGAGGAGGGCAGGATCCGGGAGCACCGAGTCTCCGGCTGCGCGGTAGCCGATCTCATAGCCTTTGCCTTCGTCATCCAGTACGAGCAGATCGCCCTCGGCGTCGGCGCCATACTCGGGTGAGGGGTTGACGATTACTAGTAGAATCTCGCCTACTCCGTCATCGTCCACATTGATGCGCAGCAGGTCGGTGGCGTGTCGGAGGACCCCCCACTCACCAAGCATGGCTCTCAGGGCGTCCTGGTCGCCGTCCGTGGCGTTGAGGTAGGCGACAATGATGGGTGCGTATCGCCCGAAGTGTTCGGGGCGCTCAGGCACGGCCACGGCCGTGGGCGACGAAACAGGTGTCGGGGAGGAGGGAGGCGTGACGGTGGGAGGCGTGACGGTGGGAGGCGGAGTTTGCCCCCTGGTCTGCGTTGGTGAGGCCGTGGGCATCGCCGCTTCGAACAACTCAGGGCCGCAGCCAGCCAATGTGCAGGCCAGCAGCGACACGGTGATGATCAGCAACGTCGGGGCTCGGCTCATACTGCCCTCAGCAGGGAGCGGCTAGAGAAGGGTTAGGTATTGATCGATCTCCCATGGAGTGACCTGTGTGCGGTACTGATCCCACTCGGCTTTCTTGGCTCTCATGAAGGACTGGTAGAGGCGTTCGCCCAGCGTCTCCCGCAGTACCTCGTCTCTCTCCAGCTCGCCGAGGGCCTCGATCAGGCTACCCGGCAGGGATTCGATGGACATCTCGCTTAGCTTCTCGTTGCTGAAGTCGTAGACGTTCTCCTCCACTGGCGGCGGTGGGGCGAGCTTTTGGCGAATGCCCTCCAGGCCGGTCTTGAGCATCGCTGCGTAGGCCAGGTAGGGGTTGCAACTAGGGTCGGGACAGCGTAGCTCCAGCCGGGTCCTTTCGTCGCGACCGTTGGAGTACCTGGGGATGCGGATCAACGCCGACCTGTTGACCTCTCCCCAGCAAATGTAGACGGGGGCCTCGTATCCGGGAACCAGGCGTTTGTAGGAGTTGACCGTGGGGGCTACGATGGCCGCCAAGGATTTGGCGTGTTTCATTTGACCAGCCGCGAAGTTGTAGGCCAGGGGCGATAGGCGATACCGGTCGTTCGGGCTGAAGAAGGCGTTTCTGCCTTCAGAGTCGAACAGGCTCTGGTGAGTATGCATGCCCGAGCCATTGATGCCGTAGATGGGCTTGGGCATGAAGGTGGCATGCAGGCCGTGGTCTTGAGCCACCGCCTTGACCACGTACTTGAAGGTCATGCAGTTGTCGGCACTGGTCAAGGCGTCGGCGTAACGGAAGTTGATCTCGTGCTGACCGGAGGCGACCTCGTGGTGGGCCCGCTCGACCTTGATGCCCATGGCCTCCAGGGCCAGGATGATGTCTTGACGCACCTCCGAGGCCAGGTCGCGCGGAGAGAAGTCGAAATAGCCGGCGAAGTCGTGGGGCACGGGCGCTCTACTGGGTCTGTCATCTCGCATGGTGAACAGGAAGAACTCCAGTTCTGAGCTGACCTGGTACGTATAGCCCATCTGTGCGCACTCGGCCATGGCCGATCTGAGAACGGAGCGGGGATCCACAGGGGAGGGTTTCCCTTCCTGCTGCAATATGTCGCAGATGAGCCGGGCGGTTCGTTGACCTTCCGGCAACCAGGGCAGGACCTGGTAGGTGTTGGGGTCTGGTAAGAGATACATGTCGCTCTCGCAGATCCGCGTGAACCCTTCCACTGAGGAGCCGTCGAACCAGATGCCGTTGTCCAGCGCTTCCTGGAGCTCAGACCCCGGGATGGTGACGTTCTTGATGGTCCCCATCACGTCCGTGAACTGTAGACTGACGAACTTGACCTGGTCCTGCTCCCCCTGTTCGATAACCTGTGACCTCGTTCTCTCCATGGTATTCACCTCCATCAGTTAATTGGGCGCATTTTATCACAGGTCCTCTGCCCAGTCAATCTGGGGCGGAAATGGGAGTGTCACACTAGGTTCCTTGCCTTGGACACCGTCGGCAGTTGAACTATCTGCCGGCTCGGGCGCGCACCGGGCGCCTGACGCGAGCCGGCGCTCCCCTAAGCGGTGTTTGCTGGCTTGTTTCGCTGAAGACTATAATAGCCAGGCTGTGCGGGGGGGCGAGATTGAAAAGCTTACTGGCTAGACGAGAGCTGCACTGGAGTCTAAGGGCGGGGGCGACGGGCCTGTGCGGCCTCGCCGTGGCCCTGGTTGTC
>DATEXS010000237.1:0-3171 GCA_035256725.1 Anaerolineae bacterium | reverse complement strand
CTCGGCAAGCTCCCCTCCGTCTGGATCCCACCAGCTGTAGTGCGCGACGAGCGGGAGCTGCCCCGCACCAGGATGGCCTTCGCCAAGCACCGCACGATGGTGAAGAACCGCATCCGCTCCACCCTGGCCAAGTATGCCCTGTCCCTCGACACCCCCCTTCGCCCCCAAGTGGCGCCCCGAGCTGGAAGTTCGTATCCTCCAGCGCATCCAAACTTCCCCCTCCCTCCAACTGGTTCAGTCCGTCCCAGGTCCCGCCAAGGTGCTGGCCATCGTCATCGATCGGGAGCTGGGCTCCATCGATCGCTTCCCCTCCCCTCACCACTTCGCCAGCTACTGCGGCCTGGTCCCCCGGCTCACCGCCAGCGCCGGCCGGGCCCATTACGGCCACATGGTCAAGCAGTGCAACACCTACCTGAAGTGGGCCTTCATTGAAGCCGCCAACGTCATCGTCGCCCACCGCCAGGCCGCCAAGTGGCGGCCCAAGTACGTCGTCCAGCTCTACGAGCGCACCCGCCGGCGTAAAGGCCATTCCGTCTCCGTCGGCGCTCTCGCTCGCTACCTGGCCGAATCAACCTACTGGGTTCTCAAGAAGGGTGAGCCCTAGCGGGAGCCCCCACACTGGGCTCTCGCAGGGAGCAAGTCCCCTGTCTCGCTCAGCCGGGAGCAGGCGCGTGCCTAACATGGGTCCAAAGAGATCCGCGAGTTGATTGCGCCGCCCCCGGCGAACGTGCTCATGCCCCTGGAGGGCGAATAGATGTTTCCGGCGAGACCGGCCCGGGTGTGAAAGCTGGAGGCAAAACGACAAGAACCAAGAAGCCTCCCGGCTGGAGGAGGCCCCTGATTCCTTCAATCAATGCTTGACAGGTGCAGTGCTTTCATAGATGTTAGGCAGCCGACCTCTCGGGCCGTGAGAGCCGCTGCCTGAAGACGTAGATCGCCCACCCTAGCGTTTCCCGTCCCCAGCGCAGGTATACGGACCTCTCCTTGTCGACCCGGTCAACGATCTCCCGCAGATTCGGATCGTCAGGGTGGGCGCGTGCGTACTCAGAAACTGAGTACCACTGGAGACCCTCGTACCGGTCCCAGTCATCCTTGCTGCTCACAAGAGTGTACGCGAGTTCAAGTCCCCGCTCCTCCCCGGCGGCGGCGTTCTCCGCGTGAGTGGCGAAGCTGGCGCGGGCGGCGTCGGATGCCGTGAGGTACTCTTCCACCGGTTCCTGGAGCCAGAACGGTTCTCCAACGACGATCCACCCGCCCGGCGCGACGAAGCGGTTCAGGGCATCGAGAGTTGCACCATGACCACCGAAGACCCAGCTGGCTCCTATACACGAAGCGAGCACGAAGCTCTGTGGCGCATCCGGCACGAATGCAGCTCCGTCCATCTCCTGGAAGACGACTTCAGACTGCGGTACTCGGGCCTTGAGCCTTGCCCTGGCGTCGCGAATGAAGTGCGGAGAGATGTCGATTCCGAAACCGGATATGCCATACGTCTCCGCCAGACGTACGAGGAACTCACCCTTACCACTGGCGATATCGACCACCGGAGCGCCTGAAGGAAGTCGCAGCAGCTCAACCAAGCCGTCGAGCTTCTCCGGGCTGGTCGGATTGCAGATCAGGTGATGTCGATGGGTGATGTCGTAGAACTTCCAGATATCCACGCAGTAGGACCTCGGCTGCCTAACGGCCTCGAGATGAGCCGCCCGGCCAGCTCTAGGATACTTCAAGATGAGCCTAGGCCGCAGCTGGCCGGGTCGGCTCCATCGAGTTGTTGGGCGGCCCCAATGGATGCCGCGTTGGGTAGACTCACTTCGAAAAAGGTGGTCGTAGTCTTCATGGCTGCCGACCCAGAACCAAGTGATAACATCGCCCTCTCGGATGCCGAGGGAGCGGTAGTCGATCGTGATTCGGGCCGAGAAGACGGGCCTTGTGGGGTGAACGCGCTTGAACCTTAAGCTAGGCTAGGATGCTGTGGGTCTTGGAGAAAGAGCCGGAAGGCGGCTCTGGCCTCGGACTGGATCCGGCGGGGAAGGCGGCTGAATGCCTTGCGCTCGACCGCTCCAACACGTGCTCAAGTTGTAGAGGGCGCGGTACTCATTGTGGAATGAAACCTCGAAATATGGATAGTCGTGTATGCTCCGCCAAACCAAGCGGTTATTTGTTGGCAGGCTGGTAGACAAGAGCAAGGGATCCAAAACTAAGCGTTTTGCTTTCGACAAGCCTTAGCTTCGTCGGAGGCGTCCCGTCCGGGAAAAACCGCCTTCCCCTTCCCATGATGAAGGGCTCGACTAAGAACCGATACTCATCGATCAGATCCGTTCCCATCAGCGATTGGACTAGGCTCGCACTGCCATCGATAATAATGTCTTTGCCCGACTGCTGTTTCAGTTTGGTGATTTCTTCCACCACATTTCCTGAGATGATGGTGGATTCTTTCCAGGGAGCTGTCGAGAGCGTGGTCGAGACCACATATTTGTGCATCCGGTTGAGGATCGGCCCAGGACCATCGCCGGTCGTCTGTGTGGACCAGCCCGGCCAAAGCATTTCATAGGTGACCCGTCCCAGGAGGTACGCATCGCCTTTCGAGTACTCCTCCATAATGTACTGTCGCCTCTCGGCGCTATCAGAAGAATGCCACCAGTGATCCATCGTATCTGCGTCAAAGACACCATCAAGCGTGATCCAGGCTTTCGCCCAGAGCTTTCTCATGTGAGTTCTCCTTTCCACTTCATGGTTCTCTATGCACGCACATTCGCGCGAAAAACCCATTCCAGAACTGCGTGGGTCAGCCTACGACTACATCCTCCCGAGTCACCTAATTTGCCAGAAATGGTGTGTAGACCCGAACGGGCGAATCCTTGAGCTTCTCAATCAGTTCCGGGCTAGGCGTTCCGCGTATTTCTCCAGACCCAGCGCAACGGCAGCGCCGAGTTTGGCGAGCGTGGCAGCCGTTGCTTTGCCCAGTCCACGGTTAGCGCCGATGACCAAGCACACTCTACCCTTCATTCTGCCTCCTTGTTAACATCAACGGAAGGGGCCGCGGTAGGCCGCCCAACGGCCTCGAGCTGAGCGGCGCAGCACAGCTACATCGTACATGAAATCGCGCTCTGGCTGCGTCCGCTCCAGCGAGTTGTTAGGCGCCCCCAAGTATCCCATGGTCAGACCGCGGACAAC
>DATEXS010000236.1:0-2584 GCA_035256725.1 Anaerolineae bacterium | reverse complement strand
ACATCGGCGACAAAAGGGTCTGCGCCGACGTGGGTTCGCTTGATGCTTTCGTACGCCTGATGGCGCGCCTCCCACAGCCTGTTCCGCTCATCCAATCCTAGGCCCCGTTCAAAGGAGATGGACCCAGCGTCCTGGCATAGCTGCTTCACTGGCCCTAACTCCTCCTGCAGAGCAATCTCGCTGGCCCCGTGAAACTCCATCAACAGGGTGGGTTCCTCCCGAAGGCCCAAATCCCGGTCCCTGTTGAGCATGGAGGCCAGGTCCGCGGTGATCAACTCCAGCGCAGCGGGGGAGAAACCCCACCGCATGATCTCGAAGACCACCTGAGCTGCGCCTCCCACAGTGGGGAAGGTCGCCACAGCTGCCGAGAAGTGCTCTGGCAGTCCCGCCAGTCGGATGGTGGCCTGGGTGAAGATTCCCAGAGTACCCTCTGAGCCGACAAATAGGCGTATCAGGTCGTATCCTGAAGAGCTCTTTGCCGCCAGGCTGCCCGTCTTGATGATCTCCCCACTCGCGAGGACGACGGTCAGTTGCAGCACGTAGTCCTTGGTGGCGCCATATCGGATCGTTCGTACGCCACTGGCGTTGTTAGCGATCATGCCGCCGATCATGGCCGCGGCGCCGGGGTCCGGCGGAAAGAACAGACCGTGACGTCCCACGGTTTTGTTCAGGTCTTTGTAGCCTACGCCGGGTTCCGTTACAGCCACGAAGTCCGCCGGGCGGATCTCGACGATCTGGTCGAAACGCTGCATGTCCACCACGATGCCGCCGTACAGGGGCACGGGATTACCCTCGATGCTGGTCCCCGCTCCTCGGGCGGTGACCGGTATCCTGCGCGCTTTGGCTACCTTGAGAATGGCCGAGACCTCCTCCGTAGAAGCTGGCATGACCACCACGTCAGGAGGGATCTTCGGCGTGTAGTACGACTCGTCTCTGCTGGCCAGTCTGAGGGCCGATTCCCCGGTCGAGCGGTTGTCAGCGCCAACGATGTCCTCGAGCTCTCTCAGCTCAGTATCCGTGCAGCGCCCGAATTCCATGTGCTACACCTCGCTCGCGTTGCCCGCCTGAACGTTTGGGCTTTACTTCTCGTCGTGGAACTCACAGATCCGAAAGCGGGCCGAACCAGCGGGTGGTCGGCCATACCGAGCCGGAGAGCCTGGCCCCTGCTGGTGGTCGATGAGGCTGCAGGCAAATCTTTCCCCAACAGAGCAAGGCGATCTCCCATAGCCGCCATCACAGCGGCAACACCTCGAGGAGCCGCGCGATGTCCTCCTCGTCGTTATACAGATGCACCGACGCCCGAATCGCACCTTCGCGCAGGGAAACCACCACCTTCGCCTCGGTTAATGTGTGAAGGAGTTCTTCCGACGCGTGATAACGATGTGCAAAGGCCACTATGCCTGATCTCTCCTCGGGGCGAGTGGAGCTTACGACGCGATACCGCTTCTCCTGTAGCTTCTCAATCAATAGATCCGTGAGACGCAGCACGTGCCTCTCGATATTCTCCACGCCGGCCTTCTCGATGATGTCCAGGCTGGCGTCAAGTCCGTGCAGCCCGAGGTAGTTCATGGCTCCGGCCTCGAACCTCTTCGCGCTGGGCCACAGGTCGAGCTTGTAGTCGAGGCTCATGTCGTCCACGACGTTTCGATGTCCTACCCGGCTCGGCCAAACGTCGCCCTGCATATCCTTTCGACAGTAGAAGCAGCCTACGCCAATCGGTCCCAGCAAGTACTTGTAGGAACCTGCTGACATGAAGTCCACACCAAACCGCCCCACATCGACGGGCAGAGCGCCCAGTCCCTGGATGGCATCTACTACGAAGTAGATGCCTCTCTCCTTGCAGAACCTGCCAATGCTCTCCAGGTCCATCCGCAAGCCAGTGGTCCACTGCACGTAGCTCACTGCGATCACCCTGGTGCTTTCGTCCGCTGCCGCAAACATGTCCTCTGCAAGCACTCGCCCATCCCTGGCACGCACGATCTGAACCCGAACTCCGTAGCGATCCTGCAAGTTCAGCCAGGGGTACACGTTGGCTGGGAACTCCAGGTTGCAGGTGACGACACTATCACCATCGTTCCACTTCAGTCCGCTGGCCACGGTGGCCAGCCCATCCGATGTGTTGCCAAGCAGTGCGATCTCCTCGGCTGAGCCACCGACTAGCCTGGCAAGCTTCTCGCGGACTCGCGCTTCGCACTCGTGCCACTCCTCGATGTATGCCCAGGTCCCACGTTCGCACTGATCTCGTATACATTTCTCGATGGCCTCTTTCACCGGCAGCGCCAGCGGGCTCACAGCTGCGCAGTTCAGAAAGGTGTACTCACTGGTGATGGGGAAAATCTCGCGCAGTTCTCTCACAGCTCCAGACCTCCTCACACGCACATGCTCCAACCTACCCGTCGGCAAGGATGATACCACTGCGTATTCGGCCAGACCAGTCCGCATCTGCGATCAGCCCATCAGCGAGCGGGTCAGACTAAGGATGCGCACCCCCGGTGGGCTGCATCGAATGCTCGGTGCTGGCACTCCAGACGTAGTTGCGCCCAGCACGCGGAGCGTGCCTCTAGAAACCTACGGCACAGCCGTC
>DATEXS010000235.1:0-3247 GCA_035256725.1 Anaerolineae bacterium | reverse complement strand
CATGATCACTTCTTTCATTGGAATAGCTGTCTTCTTGTCAACCAATCGGGCCTTCCCGATGCTTGACCTTAGCAGCCGATTCGCGGCTGCCACTACAGATGCCCAACGATCTATGTTGGCGGCAGCAGCGCAGGCGATGCTTTCCGTGGGCAGAAGCCATACTCCTGGCACTTTCATGGCGTTCCTCCTCTCAGAGGTTGCGGCGATAATGATCTCCGTCGTAATGCTGCGAAGCGGCATCTTCGGTAAGGTGGCCGCCTATGCGGGGATTCTAGGATTTTCGCTTCTCCTGATCTTCGAAGTCAGCTCATCTTTCGTGGCACCGTCAATTGGCGTCACCATGGTTATTGCCATGGCTGGTGGGATTCTGAGCATGACCTGGTATGTTCTGATTGCCCGAAGACTACTCCAGCTAGGGTCGCGCGCCTTCAATGCAGGAGCACAATAGCACCGTCAGGTACCAGTGAGTTCCTACGCTTAATCAACGAATCGCCACCTAACATCTATGAAAGCGCTGCACGTGTCAAGAGGGAAGTAGCAGGATCAAAGGTCTCCTGTCAGCAAGCGGGTCCAGGGGGTCTCGGTTGGTGCCTGCCTTCCACGATCAAGCCGCTCTCGCTCCCGCACCGAATGCGGGATTTCGCGGAAACATCTATCCCGAAGGACATCGGGACGATGTTCGCCCTCAATCGGGCATGAGTAGTATTCAGCAGGGGCGGTGCAATCAACTCGCGGCTCTCAGTGGAGCCATGTTAGGCGCGCACCTGCCCCTGCTTGAGGGAGGTGGCTGACTTGCTCCCTGCACACCGTCCCGGTGTCCTGCCGGGAGGGCGCCAACTGGCCGGCTCCTGGTAGGGCTCACCCTTTTTCAGGACCCAATAGGTTGCTTCGGCGAGGTATCTTGCTACGGCGCCGACCGCCACTGAGTGGCCCTTGCGTTGGCGAGTGCGTTCGTAGATCTGGACCACGTGCTTGGACTGCCACGCCGGATGGTGCCGCTGACGGACGACGACGTTGGCGGCTTCGATGAACGCCCACTTGAGGTAGTTGTTGGCTTGCTTGATCATCTTGCCGTAGTGGGTCTTGCCGCCGCTGGCCATGACCTTGGGGACAAGGCCGGAGTAGCTGGCGAAGTGGTGGGGGGAGGGGAAGCGGTCAATGGATCCCACTTCGCGGTCGATGACGATGGAGAGGATGTGTGCCGGGCCCGGGACCGACTGGATCAACTGGATGGTGGGGGTGATCTGCACCCGCTCCAGGATGCGAGTCTCTAGCCGATGGATCTGCTCCTGCACCTGATCCAACAGCTCGAGCTCCTGCTGCATGCAGCGTTCAGTCTCGCCGGGCAGACGCCGTAGCAGATCCAGGAGCTGCGGCCGCCACTTGCGGGAGAAGATGTCGCTCTGGGTGTCCAGGGAAAGGGCGTACTTGGCCAGGGTGGAATGCATGCGGTTCTTAAGCATGGTGCGGACCTTGGATAGGGCCATCCGGGTCCGGGGTAGCTCCCGCTCATCCCGGATCTCTCGCGGGGCGATCCAGACGGTGGGCAGGGAGCCGAGGTGCTGGAGGAGGGCCAGCCCCTCCGTGTCGAGCTTGTCCGTCTTGTGGACGTGACCCATTCTCTTCTTGGCCATTTGAGCGTGCGCTAGGTGAGGGACGCAGCCTGCCTGTTCGATCTCATCCACGATCCAGTACCAGTTGCCCACGGTTTCAAGAGCGACAGGCGTTGCTTCTGGGAACCGAGACAGAAAGGCCCGGATGGCGCCGGGCTCGTGGTTGACCCGGGTCCGCTCGACGGGCTTGCCCCTGTGGTCAAGGACGGCGAAGGCCGAATAGTGCTTGTGTGCATCGCAGCCGATCCTATAATGAGACTGCTTCACCATGCTGCACCTCCTGTGCATTGGTTGAGTCGCATCTACCAGTGTAGCGGGAGGTGCAGCGCTTTCATATAATCAACTCGCTGAAGCTGACCCGGCGGGGGGCGCCGCAGGTGTCGCTTGCTCCGCCCGCCAGCATGGCCAAGAGTCCTAGGAGCATTGCCCGCTTCCGCCGGGCAGCTTCCCATAGAGAACATGGGACTTCGTAGCTCGAGGCCGTTAGGCAGCCATGACCGGAAGTCACCGTGGTTGCCACGAGAGCGACGAAGTCAAAGAAGGGACCACTTGCATGAGACCTAGTGTATCTGTGAAGCGCAAGTCGTCGGCTCGTCGCATCCTCCTTGGGGCTTCCGTCGCCGCCCTCGCCGTGTTGCTGACGGCATGTCCTCCCACCTTCCCCCTGACGATCACCGAAATCTCTGCAGCCCCCGATCCCATTGTCGGAGAGGTGGTCACACTGCAAGTGGAAATCACGTCAACCGCGGACGAGAGCGATGTGACTATCCTGATCCAGCTCCCTGAGGGCGTCCGCCTCGTCCACGGAGATCTCACGTGGCACGGCACATTGCGTGCAGGGGAGCCGCACAGGCACAAGGTGTCGCTGTGCACCCTCTATGAGGGAGACTGGCGGATCTGCGCGACGACCTTCTCGCAACTCCGTCCTGGCGATACATACGGCGACTCTGAGACTATCCATTTCATCGCCACTTCTGACACTGGTCACGCAGTTCCTGGCTCCGAGTACAGGATCGTTCAGGGCTCACCCATGCCAAACTTCACCCCCTCTCCCGTGCCGATCCCTGCGAGCTGCCCGTAGCCTCATGGCTGCCTAACATGTCGCTGGAGCCCCGGGAGAGCACCGGGATCCCGGTGAGAGCATCCGGGACGAACGGTCTTCGTTCCTGGAAGCCCACCAGGACCTCCGGCTGACGCCGTCCGTGCGGGCATTGGAGTGGGCGGGGACTTCCGTGGGAATCTGGTCTACTATTGATTTATCCTGGGAGCGCAGCTCCCCACAAGGGGTGCTTCGCGAAGCTCCCAGCCGTTAGGCATGCCGGTCCCTAGTAGGAGTTGGCGCAGATGGCATTTACCCTCTGCCCGCAGTGCGGCGTCCAGTTGGATGAGGACCCCTCCTTGGCGCCCCAAGACGGGCTGCCATGTCGTGTCTGCGGCTCCACGCGTCGACGCTATGTGCAGTCTCTTGAGGGCGAAGTCCACCCGAGAGCCATGCTGGCCTACAAGGCTCGCAACGCCACGGGCTTGCGTCCGCACCGCGAGGGCCGCTCAGGTTCCTCTTGGTCGACAACGCTCAAGCGATGGCTCAAACTCGACAGAGCGATTGATCGGCAGGCAGACGCCTACGAGGAGAC
>DATEXS010000234.1:0-5600 GCA_035256725.1 Anaerolineae bacterium | reverse complement strand
CGACCATTCGCAAGCTCTCCGGCGAGCAGTTGGATTATGTGGAAGAGGTGGAGCTGTACTTCGACATCACTCCCGAGATGGTGGATGAGACCGTCTTTGAGGCCTTCCGTGGAGAGATGGACTCCTTGTTGCCGGGCAAGGGGTCCCTCGCCGAGCGTGCGCTCGCCTGGGAGAAGAGTGTGGAGCTGCGGCCAGATCGCGTGCTCGGAGTGTGTGAACGCCTGATCCACGAGGCGCGTACCAGGGCGCGGGCCCTCTTTGACCTGCCGCCGGAGGAGGAGGTCTACCTTCAACTGGTGGAGAATCAGCCGTGGCAGGCCTACAACTGGTATCTAGGCCAGGCCCGGTCGCGGATTGAACTGAGCACCGACTTACCGATACGGATAGAGGGCGTGTTGCCCGGAATGCCTCACGAGACCTACCCCGGTCACCACACTGAACTGGCAATCAAAGAGCGCCTCCTGTATAGGGGGAAAGGCTGGGCGGAGCACTCCATGGTGGCCACGGGTCCGCAGGCGGTCATCTCGGAGGGCCTGGCCATGTGGGCCTGGGAGATCATCTTCGAGGGTCCTGAGCTGGTAGAGTTCTTGCGGGAGGAGCTTTATCCCCTGGCGGGTCTCCCTTCGGAGCATGTGGAGCGGGATGTCGTTGTGATCCGGGCCAACGAGAGCATGGTGGGAGTGGTGGACGGGAACGCAGCGCTCTTACTCCACAGGGATGGTCGGCCTCCTGAAGAGGTCCAGCAGTACCTGGTGCATTTTGGGCTTATCGCGCCCGAGCGTGCGGCCAAGGGCCTGGAGTTCTTGCTGCATCCCCTCTGCCGCTCGTACATCTTCAACTATGGTGTGGGCAGGAAGCTCCTCGCGCCTCTCCTGGAGGGGCCGGACCGGGTGGAGAACTTCGCCCGGTTGCTCAGCGAGCCCCTCACGCCGGGCCAGGTGCGCCACTGGCTGGCCGATCGCGTGAGCAGCCAGGACACGTGACAGGGAAATGGCAGCGCAGCCCCAGACACGCTGCCGAACGCAGTGAGGTACCCACTCCGGATGCTGTCCTCGGCGGGCAATATGGCACTGCCCAAAGTAAGCGGTTTCAGCATGCTGAGTAGGGCGAAGCCCGTATCGAAGCATGCGGGTCGACAAACCGGAGAACACCAACACGGAGCCGCGTCCTTCGATACGGTGCCTCTCTTCGTTCGGCACCTACTCAGGATGCTTGCCTCGGGGGGCAAAGTGCAGGGGGCGATAGCAGGCCAGTCAAGCATGCTGAGTGGCCGGAGGCTGTATCGAAGCATGCGGGGCGGCGAGTTCGAGTGACAGGGTGGTAAGCCGCAGTGGGCGCGGTGGACAGCAATGAAAGAATGGGACGAGATCTGGAAGACCGAGAAGGGAAGGGCCTGGTGGCTTGAGCCGGAGCCTTTTGTGGTCTCGCTGCTCCCGAGATTCGAGACCGAAGGCCTGGAGCAGGTACTGGATCTGGGCTTCGGGTTGGGACGGCACTCCATCCTCCTGGCCAAATCAGGGTTTGAGGTCTACGGGATCGACACCAGCCCGGCAGGTCTCCAGTTCGCGCTCCAGTGGGCGGAGCGGGAGGGCATGGCGCTGGACCTCGCTTTGGGTGACATGAGCCAGCTTCCCTATACGAGTGACTTTTTCGATCTGATCCTGGCTTGGAACGTGATCTATCATGGCACCGTCGAATACATTCAGAGGACTGTTGCCGAGATAGTGAGGTGTTTGAGGCCAGGGGGCTACCTGCTGTGCTCCCTCATCTCCACGAGGGACGCCCAGTGTGGACTGGGGGAAGAGATCGAGAAAGGCACCTACGTCATCTCCGGCCATGAGGAGAAGAGCTATCCTCACCACTATTCCGACCGGGAGGAGGTCGAGACCCTTCTCGGGGCTTTTACTCTCCTCGAGTGCGAGGATGTGGCGAGGGGCCGGCCCGGAAGCTACCATTGGCAGATTCTGGCCAGGCTTGTGGAATCGCCGGAGACAAGTCGCATAGCTTGGGGGTATAGGGGCTCAGTCTGGTGATTCTAGGTTCGCGCGTCGCCGGGAGATAGGATGCTTTCTTGCCGCTGGCATGGGATGGAGCCAAAGCCACGCCAGGAAAGCATGCTGAGTCACGTCCTGAGCATGGTCGAGGGGATTGGCTCGTTTGTAGCGCGCGCTTCAGCGCGTTCACAAGGGCTGAAGCCCTCACTACGAGCCCGTGTCGGGGGTGGCTCTGAGCCTGGTGCCCGACAAGCAGGCAAGTATGTGAAGATCCTTTTCCAGGCTCTACGAAACTACTCTTGACTTTGGCCTGTCTCCGCCGTAGAATCGTCTGCGCATCGAGGGACGGTGTAGTGCATCGACTATCTGCGGCCTGGCAGCGTTGGATCGATATAATCTGGGACAACCGGCTGAAGCTGGTCAAGATCTGGGTGCAGTTCGACGGCAAGAGCAACGGCTGGTTGGGAGTCTGCGAGCGCGCCTACAAGGGGTTCAGTAATCACCAGGGCAACGCCAATGCCGCAGCCACCGCCTACTACACCCTCTTCTCGGTGTTCCCCCTCACCCTGCTGCTCATCTCTTTGGGCAGCTTCGTCCTTGATTCGGAAGAGGCACAACGGGCGGCCTTGGCGGCCGTGGGTACGTATCTGCCCGCCGCCGTAGAACTGGTGGAGAGCAACATCCAGCGTGTCCTGCAATTGAGAGGAACCGCCAGCGTGGTCGGCCTCGTGGGATTCATCTGGGCCGCCTCAGGTGTTTTCGGCAGTCTGAGCCGGGGCATCAACAAGGCCTGGGACCTGCAGCGCCCGCGCCCGGCCTGGGCAGAAAGGATCCTGGCTGCCGGGCTGGTACTGCTCATCGGGCTTCTGTTCTCTCTATCGCTGCTCTCCACGGCAGCGTTCGAGCTGGTAGGGCGCCTGGCACAGATTCTTCTCCCTGAGACGGGTCTCGACGGCCTCTCCTTGCTGACTCTAGCCTCGACCGTGCTACCCTACATCTTCACGGTGCTACTCTTCGCTTTTCTATACGCGATTCTTCCTTCCACGATGGTGCGCTGGAGAGAAGCGCTCCCCGGCGCTCTGCTGGCCAGCTTTGCCTGGGAGGTGGCCAAGAATGGATTCACGGTCTACGTGGGCAGGTTCGCCTCCTATAGCCTGGTCTATGGCTCGTTGGGGGCAGTCATTGCTATGTTGCTGTGGTCCTACATGAGCGCGATGATCATCTTGCTGGGGGCGGAGTTCACGGTGCAGTATGCCCGCAGAATGCGGGGAGAGGCACCACCTGTGTCCTACGTGGAGCCCAAGAGGGGGTAACGGCCTCGCGGGGAGGCAGGTCGTCCTAGGGCAGGAGGTAGATCTTGTTCATGGCGATGAGGAACAGGCAGCCCAGGACCACGACATCCATATAGAACAGGAAGGCCAGGACCATCCAGTGTTGGATGCTAATATGTTCTTCCACCGTCGTCCTCCCTCTGCCGGCAAGCCCGCGGTGCCTATGACCACCGGCCACCCGTCAACGGCCCGCTACCAATAGCCATTTCTGAAGGCAGCCCATTATAGCCCACCAGCCCCAGCCAGGCAACAACCACCACGTTTGCCCAGCCCATGCCCGCCATCCACTGCCGTGGGCCCGTAGAAAGAGTATGGCCAGCGCCGGTGCAGGGCGAACTTAAGTTCGCCCTACGGAACGTGCCCAAGCGGCTCCCGCCGCAATGCTGGCTCTGCCGCGCCTGGCGCTCGTGATATAATGGGTGCAGCCCACTTCTGCGCGTCAAGTAGCCCCATCGTTGCCAGGGAGATTGGCCATGCCAGATCAGGGAAGAAGCAACGCCGAGATAGCGCAGGTTTTCTCCAACATCGCCGACTTGTTGGACATCAAAGGCGAAGACTGGTATCGAGTACGCGCCTATCGTCGAGCAGCGGAGGCCATCGCCCAGCACCCTGAGGATTTGGCGACCTTGTGGGAAGAAGGCCGCCTGGAGGAGGTACCGGGAGTGGGCAAGGCCATCGCCGGCAAGGTCGACGAGATGCTGCGTACCGGCCAACTGGAATACTATGAGCGTCTCCGTAGCGAGATCCCCGACGGTGTGCTCTCCCTACTGGGGATCCCTGGGGTAGGTCCCAGGACGGCGAGCCTGCTGTACCACGAGCTGGGTCTGGTCAGCGTACCCGACGTGGAGACCGCGGCACGCCAGCACAGAGTCCGCAGCCTCAAGGGGCTGGGCGCCAAGTCAGAGGAGCGCATCCTCCAGGGCATCGAGATGCTCCATCGTTTGTCTGGCCGCCATCTTCTGGCCACCGCCCTCCCCGTGGCCGAAGAGCTGATGGGAGCCCTCGAAAGCCAATCCGATGCCCACAGCGTGACTACGGCCGGCAGCCTGCGACGCTGCACTCCCACGGTGGGCGACATCGACATCCTGGCCGCCTCGGAAAGCCCAGAGCAAGTCGTGGACTACTTTGTGTCCCTGCCGCAGGTCTCAGAAGTCCGTTCCAGGGGCGACACTAAGGCCACCGTGTACCTCCACAACGGCCTACAGGTGGATCTGATGGTCCTGGAAAAGGCCCATTATGGCTCGCTGCTTCAGCACTTCACCGGGTCCAAGGACCACAACGCCGCGCTGCGGGGACTGGCCCGCAGGCAGGGCCTCAGCCTCAGCGAGTACGGCTTCCAGCATGAAGATGGCACCATCAGCTCCTGCGCCACCGAGGAGGAGGTCTACGCCACTCTGGGGCTGGAGTGGATCCCGCCCGAGCTCAGGGAGGCAAGAGGGGAGCTGGAAGCCGCCAGGGAGAATCGCCTTCCCCACCTCATCACAGAGCAGGACATCAGGGGCGACTTTCACGCCCACACGGTGTACAGCGATGGAGCTAGCACCATAGAGGAGATGGCCCGCGCCGCCATCGAGCGAGGCTACGAGTACGTCGTCATCACCGACCACAGCCAGGGACTGGGAGTGGCCGGAGGGCTGAACCCTGAGGACTTCGCGCGCCAGTGGGAGGAGATCTCCATCGTCAACCAGCGGCTGGCCCCCTTCAGGATCCTCTCGGGGGTGGAACTGGAGATCCGAAGCGAGGGTGACCTGGACCTGCCAGACGACGTACTGGCCCAGTTCGACGTGGTGGTGGCCTCCGTCCATTCGGGCCTGCGGCAAGACAGGGAGAAGATGACGGGGAGGATGATCGCCGCTATGCGCAGCCCCCACGTGGACATCATGGGTCACCCCACCGGACGGCTGCTCGGCCAGCGGGAGAGCGTAGAGGTGGACTTCGACGCGGTGGTGGTGGAGGCGGCCAGGACGGGGACCATGCTGGAGGTGAACGCCCAGCCCAACCGGCTGGACCTGGATGGGGAACTGGCCCGCATGGCGATCGGGGCAGGGGTCATGCTGGCCCTGGGCAGCGATGCTCACCATGCCGAGGGCCTGGGAGTGATGAGGTTTGGCGTGGCCACCGCCCGCCGGGGCTGGGCTGAGCCAGCCAATGTGGCCAACAGCCTTTCCTGCGACGAACTGCTGGCCAGACTGCGGAGCAAGAAGACCAGTTGAGCGGGCCAAACGTCGCTACGGGAGAGGAGACTTCCGCTTCACCACGTAGTAACCACCCATGC
>DATEXS010000233.1:0-4476 GCA_035256725.1 Anaerolineae bacterium | reverse complement strand
TTCAGTACCGATTTGCTCTCTTTATGAAGGACCGCATTTCGCTCCGACGGCGTAGATGCGGTCCAGACGGCCAGCAGTTGACCACAGTCTCTATCCAAATTGCCCGAGGCAGAAACCACCTCGCCTGGGCACACAGTTGGGCGACATTGTAGCCCTTGGGTGCCCAGAGGTCAATTCCACACTGGGCACGACTTCCACCGAGCCCGCGCGCCCCCGGCCCGCACTCCTCTCCTGAGAGCCACCAGGCTTTGACTGCCACAACACGCAGAGGCCCCGGAAGTTCCGCGTCTTACACGACGTCCTATCCACCAGCGCACCCTTGCTGCACAACAGGCAGCGAAAAGATCCGCCCTAGCAGAGGTAAACGATCAGCCAGGCCAACAAACCGATGAAGGCAGCGATGAGCACACCATAGGGAAGAGTCTTTCTCAGCACCTCCCCTTCGCGGCCTGCCAGCCCGGCGGTGCTGCACCCCACGATGATCTTCGCTGGGGCCAGCATACTCCCCAGAGCTCCGCCGGTGGTCTGGGCGCCGAGAATCACCAGCGAACTAATGCCAATCAGCTCGGCGGTGCTTTTCTGGAGGGGGGCGAAGATCACGTTGGAGTTGGTGTTGCTGCCGGTCATGAAGGCGCCCAGCATACCGATCAGAGGTGAGAAGAAAGGAAAGGCAGGACCCACGCTCTCGCTGAGCCCCCGGGCCAGCAGATCAACCATTCCACAATGATCCATGATCAGGGCCATACCCACCATGGAAGCGATGCCGATGGTCGAAGGCACGGCACTCGAAAGGGTCCCGTGCCAGATACGCCCGGCGACGCCCGGAGTATAGTGGCCGGTGTACCAGTAGATGAGGAACGAGATGATGCAGGCGTATCCCAGCAGGGCGCCTGCGTGCCCAAAGACGCTGATCGTCCTCCCAACCCCCGCCTCCGTAACCCAGCCCAGGGTCGTGCTCACCGCGGGGAAGTTGATGCTCATCACCGCCTGGTTGAGGAGATCGTGGAGAGGGGCCACCAATTCCGCAGCGGTGACGATGACTACGAGGATCAGGTAGGCTGAGATAGCTAACAGAGGCCCAGGGCGCTTCCGCGCATCGTCGGTCTCTCGCGCCAAGGCCTCTTCCGTCTCTCTGCCGCGGTAGATTGGCAACCTGCCCATCACCCCTCCGGCCACCATCCCTGCCAGTCCCGCCAAAAAGCCGGCCACGCTCCACAGACCGTTGACTGCCAGAAGGTACTGGGTCACGCTCATGGCCGCACCCATCACCAGTATCGCCACCGTCGCCCGACGCAGACCTCGGACACCATCGTAGGCATGGACCGCTGCCAGGCCGCACCCGAAACAGGCTATCCCCAAAAAGACCCCCGACCAGTGCGCCAGGTCATAGCCCTCGATACCAGTGGCCGCGATCAGCGCCTGAAACGAGGAGGCGATGTCGCCAAAGGTGACCGACCAGGAGTGGCCGACGGCCACCGCCGCCACAGAGATGACGGGGCTGAACCCCATGCCGATCAGCAGAGGAGCCACCACTGCTATGGGCACCCCGAAACCGGCCACGCCCTGGAGGAAGGAACTGAACGCCCAACTGAGGATGAGTAGTTGCAGCGTTCGATCCCCGGTGAAGCGAGCGATGGTCCCGCCGATAACCGCGATGGCGCCCGCCTCATTCGCCACGTGGTATAGCACCAGCGCCATCCAGATGATGTAGAGGACGTAGAGACTGAGCAACACGCCCCTGACCTGGGAGTAGAACAGCACTTCCGGCGTCGCGCCGAAGAAAAGAAGGCCCACCACCAGCGCGGTAAGCCAACCCACGGGCCCGGCCTTGGAGCCACCCCAGCGGAGGCCCACCATCAAGACCAGCACCGCGGCGATGGGCGAAAGAGCGAAAAGCAAGTTCAAGATGTTGACGCTGGGCATTCGGCGTCCACTATCTCCACTTCTTCCCCAGTAATTGGCGGACCTTCGTGGGCGGACCTTCTCTCCCAACGAAGGCCAGTATACCACAGGAGAGGTGGCGCCGCAGTGGCCAAGCGTCCCGTGTGTCCGACGTACACCAAATGAGGCTCAATGTACCCCGCGGAGGGTAAGGGGGCTGCCATGAGGAACCCAGTCGCAGCAACCATCACAACAGGAATGCTGTTGGCCGGGTGTGCAACCCCTGACGCCAAAGGCGACCACCCTCTTGACTCACCAGACCATAGAGTATATAATAGCCTTAAAGGACACAAAGGGTAGGAGCGGACAAGGATGGGTACAACCAGCATAAGCGAACTGAAAAGTGCCCTGTCAGAGTTTCTGAACCGCGCGGCATATGGACGGGAGCGCATCATCGTGGCCAGCCGAGGCAAGCCCAAAGCGGCCGTGATCAGCATAGAGGACTTGCACCGCCTTGAGGACCTGGAGGACGCGCTAGCCGCCCACGAGGCGCTGGAAGCTTACGAGGCGGGAGAGACCACGCCCTGGGACGAGGTCAAGGCGGAGCTGGCCGAGGGCACCGATGGCGCATCGGATTGAGATAGAGCGCCGGACACACCAGGCTCTTGGCCGTCTCCCCAAGCGAGACCGAGTCCGGGTGGTAGCGGCAATCGATGCCTTGGCTGAAGATCCGAGACCGGCGGGATGTGCCCCCGTACGAGCAGCCCCCAAGGGGACACACCGCATCCGGGTGGGTGACTATCGGGTGATCTACCTAATTCTGGATGATGAGCAAGTGATCATCGTGGCCCGGGTGGCCAGGCGGAGCGAGACCACCTATCGGAAGCCGGGATAGCGTCTGGAAACAGAGCGGATGGCCACTGGGCACAAGGTTCATCGCGAACGAAGCGCGTGAAAGAGAGGACCGCAGGAGCGATCATCGTACTCGCAACTCTGCTGGCTGGACGTGCGACCCCGGCGGATTGAATCCGTTGCGGAATGCCGGAAACAGGGGTACAATCCGTCCAGGCTGATCACTAGCTAGGTCTGAAAAAGCACGATACGGAGTACAACGCAGTTGGTGGCCAAGATGGGAACTCAGGAGACCCGGGACTTCGGACAGTATGTCGCGGCTTGGCGAGAACGTCTGGCGAGGCGCCACAGCGAAAAGCAGGCGTGGGCGCAGCATCTGCGAGAAGTCGCCCATGCTTGCGCCCGTCGGCTGGTACAGGATTTTGGAGCAAGGAAGGTCTACCTGTTCGGCTCGCTCCTCGAGCAAGATCTCGTACATGGCCGATCGGACATCGACCTGGCCGTGGAGGGTTTGGAGGGCAAGCTGTACTTCAAAGCCTTGCGGGACTTGTGGACACTGTTGCCCCCAGGGGTCGAATTGGATCTGGTGCTTCTGGAGCAGGCCCGGCCGGGCCTTGCAGGGCGGGTAAGAACTGAGGGGATACTGCTCGATGCCGCAGCATAGATTCGCCGTCTTGCGGGCCGACCTTAGCCGAGAGCTGGACAATGTGCGCCGCCTGGCCGCTGAAGCCGCGGAATGGCAGCCTCGGCTCCCCGATTGGCCGGAGGCGGTGAGAATGCGCACAGCAGGAGGAATCCTGCACGACTTCTACTCCGGGATAGAACGGATCTTCCGCCACATTGCCACTCGCGTAGACGAAGATTTCCCTGATGGTCCAGACTGGCATGTTCAGCTATTGCAGCGTATGGCGATAAATGTCGAAACGGTGCGGCCGGCTGTGCTTGATGAGAAGACCGCACGACAACTTGACCAATACCTGCGCTTTCGACATCTTTTCCGGCACAGCTACGGTTTTGACCTGGAGTGGGAGCGCTGTCGCGAGTTGTTGGGGGACGTACCCGCGACGTATGAGAGGCTGGCGGAGCGGCTTGCCGTATTTGACGAGTTTCTGCAGACTCTGGAGCGCGAGACTTGACACCCCCGTACGTCTGCAGAGGAAGACTTCGCATCTCCCGGTGATCTGAACCAAGCAGAGCCACAATCCCTTGGCGCCAAGGGGGCTACTTCGCTGAACTGGGCTACCTTCTCGCGGCTGGCCATCTGCGCAATCTGGGCAACGACGACACCTACCAATGGTCCCAAACACTTCTGGGTGGATACGTTCCTCGTTTTCCGAAGGGTACGCTACTTCGAAGAGCGACTCGATGACTTTACTCAGATTGCGGCGCGCGCCCGTACTCCGCGCCCGCTACCAAGGCAGGAGGATCGTGATGCATCGGTACCGTTTCGGCTACCACGCCGATCTTCTCGCTCAGTTCCCCACCATCGTCGCGGGCGCCGGCTTTGCTCTGGGAATCGACAACGAGTCTGAGGAGAGGGCCGCCCAGGCACTCGTCCGTGCTCAGGAGCAAGTGGCCAAGGCCCAGTTCGGCTCCGAACCCCTATCCAGCCACCCTCACATCTCCTCCTGGCGAAGCGCCTACTCGAGCTTTGGCGTCAAGCCCACCCAGTACCGCTGCGCCGTTGAAGCCCTGCTGCGCCATGTGGTCAAGGGAGGGACAGTGCCCCACATCAACAAGGTC
>DATEXS010000232.1:0-4663 GCA_035256725.1 Anaerolineae bacterium | reverse complement strand
GCCGCTGTCGGCGCTCTCCATGAAACCTTTGGTCGCGCCGAGGGCGACCTGCGCCTGGCCCAATCCATCGCGGGTCAGGTCGATGTTCTGCTTGGTGGAGGTCAGGGCGACGACCGCCACGTCCACGGCCGCACCAGCGCTCGAGGTGACCTGCCCGCTGAACCTCCATACCAGCAGTAGTCCCAGCAGGCTGATCACCAAGCCCAGCGCCGAGAAGGCCATGAGACAGATGCCTAGAACGCGTTTGAGCACTGCTCCCTTGCCTGACACGGATGCGCTATCTCCTCTCACGCTGACAACCTCCTGACAGAACTAGTGCTCCGGGGCGCGCCGGCCTCCGGAGGGCCATCTGGCGCCGACAGCATAGGCTTCGCAAAGCCAAGCCCGTACTTCGTCATCAAGTTCCAGACGGCTGCTGATGTTAAAGTGGTGGACGTGACTGGTCGGTGACAGCGTCTCGATCCGCCTGAAGCGTGGGCTTTCCAGGCGTCTGGACAGCACGACGTGGGCATCCAGTCTCCTGTCGCTCAGCCCGTTGACCGCGGCAAAGATGGTCTTGGCCTGGAAGCCGATGCGGGTCTTGGCCGGGGCTAGAATGATGGGGCCGCAGGATCGAACGACTTCGACGAGGCTTCTGAAGAGCTCGACAGCCGCAGGACTCTGTCCTTCCAGGAAGCCCTCCACAGAGTAGGGCCCGCAGGAGTGCCACTGATTGGGGTTGGCGAACCGCCGACCGCACCTCGGGCAGGTCCACAGCTCGCGAACTGAACTTACTGTAAGATCATTCATTCCTCTGCTGGTCCGGCCCAGTCGGGGCTATGCGTCTGGTCGCCTGAGGCCCCAGCTAGCACTGTGCCCGACATGGACCAACTGGTCTGGTGGCGGACTCTAACGCTCATGTCAAGAGCTTTGTCATGTTGAGGCTCTTGACCTCGTAGCCCAGATTCTGGTAGAGCGCCCTCGCCGCGGCATTGTGAGCAAACACGTGCAGCGCCAGAGTGCGCAAGCCAAGCTCTTTTGCCTTCTTCTCAAGGGCGAGCATGGCCTGTTTGCCATGTCCCTTCCCACGATGAGCTTCGTTGATGAACAGATCGTAGACGAAGCCGGAGGGCAGCGCGGTGTCCCGATTGGCCTTCAGCCACGCCGCACCGATCGCCGTACCACCCTCGTCCAGGATCTTCAGGAAATGGTGGTCCGTGGTGGCCACGCCGGTGGGCAGCAGTTGCTGGTGCGCCTTCCGTGATTCCTCCAGCGCCTCGGCGGCAGCCCAGTATCCCGCCTTGACATTCTCCTCGGCATAGATCTCGGTTTCTTGCTCCAGATACTCCTCAGACTCCTCAACTGTCATGGTGACGAGCCGTACCATGCTCCTCCTGCGGCCCGGTGATGATCAGCCCGTGCTCTTTCGGTCGTTCTCACTTTTCGATCGGCTAGCCATAGGCGTCCCTGCCCAAGTAGAAGGCTCGTTCAGGATCGTCGGTCGGAGGTCCGGAGTGTGCGAGTCGAGGCCTGACGAGACTTGTTCGCGCAGCATGTTCGATCAGACATGGTCACCTGTGCGGCGGATGAGCGAGTAGCAGACTGGCTGGAAGTGTCTAAGCCAGAAGCGGGCGCCGGATATGTTGTGCGGCTCGAAGTCCACAGCGCACCTTTGATAGCCGCTCGCGCGCGCCCACTCCAGCGAGTGGCTCAACAGGGCAGTTGCCAGACCTCTCTCGCGCATGATCTCCAGGGTGAATGCTGTGTGAATGCTGGTCGTCTTATCGTCGCGTATGATGTAGCAGGCGGTTGGGTCTGGCGGCCCAAGCCCCATACAGGCCACGTCTTCAGTGCCATGGCGGGCCAGCCACAGCACATTGTCGGGATTCGCCAGCCACTCTTCCTGATACTCCTTTGTGGCCTCCTGGGAGGGCGGTATGGATATGGGCGGCGAGGTGAGGTGTCCCCAGAGCGCGTCGGTGAACTTCATCACCTGACCGATGTCCTCCGCTTCGGCGCGACGAATCAAGACATCGTCGGCGACAGGCGCCAACGGTGTCAGGTCGCGCATCGCGTCCACCGAGGTCAGACCGAATTCCATCCACTGGAAGGCGCTTATTCCCTCACCATCGTGGGCCAGGAGCGTGACCAGATGGGTGAGGCAGCCGTCGGCGACCCAGCGTGCTGAAAGACGCGCGTACATCCTCCGGTAGATGTCCCAAGAGCCCTCGGCCCGTGCGGCGTTGGCCCACTCAGGGCTGTACGCGGCTCGCTTCCCTCTGAAGTCCGGCAAGACCAGAGCCAAGAGGAACCCTACAGGAAGGCCGTCATCGAACGCGATCACTCCTTGGCTTCCCTGGGCGAGGTCGGACAAGAGAGGGAGGATGGTGCTGCGTTCCTCGTACTGGGCCGGCAGGCTTGCCACGTCTCGGCGCAGCGCCCGGCACCGCTCATTCACCAGGGCGGCGGTGTCTTCTAGATGTTCGCTGCGCAGCGAAACCACCTCGAGGGTCAACGTGTTTCCCCACCGAGTGTCAACTCGAAACCGGAAGAAGCCATCTCCACGCCATTGACGATGATGGAGACTTGATGCTGTCCTGGGTGGTGCTGGCGCGTGGATTGGTCCACGAGGGACAGCTTCCGGGAAACGCTGTGGGTACCCGGCTCGAAGGTCTGCTCCTTGATCTGGAACATCTTACGCGACACCTTGCCCTCAGGGCGCGCGTACTGTACCGAATACTCCAGACGGGCCAGGCACGGTCCTGCGGTGTCTACCCTGAGCTCGAAGGTGAAAGGCAGTTCTTCCCCGATGGAGAGGGTATGCCTATCCAGGGTCAGGTTCAACACGCTGAGGTTCTCTGTCTCGGCCAGGCCAAAGAGGTGCATGGCCCGGCGGTTGCCTGCCTTCAACAAGCCACGGCAGGCGTGCTTGACTATCCAGTCGGTGTTTGCACTGTGTCCATACCAGCGCTCGCAGATGTCCAGCACCAACTGGGGATGGTCCTTGGAGATCTCGTTCAGGTTGTTGGCCACGCTCTTCCTCACGTACTCTGAGGGGTCATCCTTCAGCTTCTCCAGAACAGGCAGTATAGGGCTGGGGTCCTTCTTGAACTGAGGCAGCGCCATGCCCCAGGGAAGCCGGGGACGGCAGCCCTCGCTGGCCAGGCGCCGCAGGTGAGGATTCTCGTCTTCAGCCCAGGTGTACAGAGCTTCCATCGCGCGTTGAGGATCACGGTCGAGAAACGGGCGGATGGCGTACTCGGAACTGCACAAGGGGGTGAAGAAGGCCAGGGCAGGAAGGGAGAGGTCCCAATGCTCCAGACCGTAGCACTGGACATAGTCGGGGAAGACCATAGTATCGAAACCGCTGAAGGAGGGGGCAATCTCGATGAGGATCTCCAGCGCCTCGGGATACTCCCTGTCCAGCGTCTCATGCAGGCACTCCGTGACGTGGCGCATCCTCTCCTTCAATTCTCTGCTCTCCCAACTCGCATCGAAGACAAGGTTGCTCAACCTGTCCCCGTCGAAGTCGGGGCAGACTCTGTGCAGGGCCTCTGCCAGTTCGGCGATGAAGGAGGCGGTGAAGAACAGGTCCTTCAGTTTCTCAGGCATTGGCGCTCCTGGGTACTGAGGGGAGTTCCAGTGCGGGCACGAATGCTTACCTGGCGGGAAGCCGGAGGCGGCACACCAGGCACTGACCCTAGCCGGGCTGGCTCGCGCCGCTCGCGCTGGAGGCCTTGTCGCCCATCTCCTTCCTGTATAGCGTGTTGCCCTCTGGCGACGGGATCAGGGGGTCCGACTCCACCATGCTGAAGCCGCACTTCACGGCATAGAAGTGGTGGTTCTTCGTGGCCCAGGGGGGAGTCGCCAGTCGCCAGCTTTTGGTCTCAGGATAGGTGGCCTCGATGAACTGCCACGTTCGTGTTCCTACCCCGCGGTCCTGGTAGGCCGGGTCGACGAAGATCGTACCCACGATGTTGTGGCCTTCGGGCAGGATCCAGACAATGATCCCGCCGATGGTCTGGTCGTCGGACTGTATCTTGTAGCCCACACTCTCCTGATAGGGGAATAGCCAGGTGCGGAAGAAGTCCCCGTTATCGTAGCCCTCAGGGCCTCCCCTCTCCAGGCCACGATGCTTCCGCGAATCGTCGTCGAAGGCTCTGGTCATCACCTCGGTGAGCTGCGGGAGATCCGCCTCGGCGATCTCTTCGTACGACAACGTAAGCGTTTCCTGGCTCATCCTCTTCGCCTCTTTCTGGGGACCACGTGACGATGCTGTAAGATCTCGGTCACGGGCCATCTTCGACTGCAATCGCCGCAGCCGGTGCTCCAGCTCCGCCAGGCGCTGCTCGGCCCACCATCTGCCGCGGTGTGCAGCCGACGTCTGCACGAGCTCAACGGCCCTCAGCACCACTTCCTCGGCCCTGGCGTAGTCCCTTTGCCTGTGTTCGTAGAATTTGGCCAACTCCTCAAAAGGGTAGAGCAGGCGATGGTCCTCGTCGATGGCCAATTGCCAGAGCTCTACGGCTTCTGGCCACCTCTTCTGGCGTTTGAGGAGAAAGGACAGGTGGTAGACCACCTCTGTCCTTAGATGGCCAGGCATGGGCGCCTCCAGGGCAGCCCGCAGGGTGGTCTCCGCCTGCTCGCCCAGGCCCAGGTGGGCGTAGAGCCTGCTCAGGCTGTA
>DATEXS010000231.1:0-4096 GCA_035256725.1 Anaerolineae bacterium | reverse complement strand
GCGCGATCTGTCCTGCAAGAAGAGACAGGTGTGTCTGGCGATCTATATCGAGGGCGGGGTTGTCTCTCCGGCGATGCCCTCGGCCCAGCTTCATCCCCCGAGCTGGGGAACGATGAACAGATACAGACAGACCAGGTCAAGGGCGACGAAACACGCGTAGAAGGTGAGGAAGACCAAAGCACGGAGGATGGCAGGAAGGTAGCGGCGCTCACGCTCCGGCAGGGGCAGTCGATCCTGCATTCGAGCCAGCAAGAGGAACCACTCGCGAAGGCCCAGGGCGAAGGCCAGACCTACAGGCACCAGGGCGGGGAAGAGATAGCGTCCCTGGTGCTGGACGAACTTGAGGTTGTAGGAGATGTGTTCAGTGGCGACCACCAAGAAGACCAGTAGCAGGAGGGACAGCGCTAAGCGCTGAGCCCTGCTGAGCATGGCTCGGTTCCGGGCAACGCGAAAAACCCAGAGCAAGAATCCGACCGCCACCGCCAGGGAGATAATGGCCAGCAGGAGGTAGAGGCGAGAATCGATGAGCACCCCCATCCAGCCGAACTGGGCCCAGAAACTACGAAACGAGACCACGAGGAAGTCCTGGAGCGTCTTGGCCAGACCGTAGTCGTCGATCCATTGGGACGTGGTGGGCTGTCCGACGACGATAGACTCATGTCGCTGCCAGGCGAAGAGGTCTAGATCGCCGTAGGTGAGCACGTTGCGCACGAACCACCAACAGGACAGCGCCAGACCGAGCCCGTACACTGCCCCCAGCTTGCCCAGGAAAGCGGGCCACCCCCGCTGCCGCGCTTTGACTCCCAGCGCAAGCAGCGCAGAGAGGAGCACCGGAGCATAGATGGTCGTCTTGGTGAGAAGAGCTAGGGCCACCAGCAGTCCAAGGATCACCGTCTGGCGCCGAGAGAGGCCCAGCCTGATTTCTCTGACACACAGCCAGATGACCAGGGCCAGGATCAACTCGGCCAGGGTGTCGTTGTTGACGGCTGCGCTCATGGCGATGTGCATGGGCAGGGTGGCCATCATGGCTGTTGCGGTCAACGGCAGGTTTGGCTCGTCGGGGAAAACCGTTGTCGCGATGGCGTAGGCCACGAGGAGAAGGCCTGCTCCCAGTGCGACCGAGAAGAGGCGCAGCGCCAGGAACTGGACGTCGAAGCCCAGCGGACTGGTCAGGCGAAAGAGTACAGCGGCCAGCGCATAGTACAGGGGCGGCTGGTGAGATTCGTAGCGGATGGTTTCGATGGACATCTCCGGTGGGAACCCTGCCGCCTTGATCTGCTCCAGATATTCATGTGGATAGTCGCCCATGCGTAGAACAGGGAAGGCTCTTTGCTCGGCCAGGTAGACTACGTAGTTGTAGTGGGCGGGCTCATCGGGGGCCTGCCATTTTGGGGTCTCTACGGCGTAGGCGAAGCCCAGAAGGCAGTAGACAAAGACGATAGTGGCCAGGGCTGCCCGACTCCATAGTTTGCGGTCCCTAGGCATACTGCGCTGCCTCTCTGCTCTCCCGGATTCCTGCCAGGGCAAGAGCGCCCAGCAGGAAGAGGAGGTCAAAGAGTGTTCCACCCAGGATAAAGGGTTTGCGACGTCCCCATCGGCAAGAGGTCCTATCACTTATCGCGCCTGCCACAGGTTGTACGACCACAGCCAGCAGCAGACCCAGGGAGGTCATGATGCCCAGGGCGCTCCCCTTGAGGGCCGCTGGTGCCATAGAGGGTACGATTGTGGGCAGAATGATCGGGTGGACGCTGTTCCACAGATACGATGGGGCGAACCAGTAGACACTGATGCAGACGTAGGCTGTCGAACGAAACCTGCTCAAGGATCTTCTCCCCTGATCTCAGGCTGGGCGCCGAGCTCCCTGACCTGGATGCTAGCCATTCTACCACACGGAACTGGCCACGGCTAGCCATCTTTGATGGCGTCCTTCTCCTGCTTTGGCGACCCCTTGCGGGCTCGGAGCCTCGATGCGCAGATACCCTGTCGCAGGTTCGGAACCTCCGGGAGGGTGAATCTGCCGAATCGTGTTCGGGGCGGACCTGGGTAGTGCCAATCTCCCTGCGGCAGTGGTGGTGCAGTCGCTGACCGTCCTGGCCTTCAGTGGGATCGGGATCCTTTCGGCCAGCTTCACCATGGTCTTCAGGCGGGTCGACCCCGTCAACTTCCTCTTGGGCAGCACCTCCACCCTGCTAGGAGGCGTGTTCTACCCCATCACCATTCTGCCTGGGTGGCTTCAACTGGTATCCTACCTGGTACCCCTGACCTACTCCCTGGGCGGAATGAGGCGAGCCATTCAGCTGGGGGAGCAGGTTTCTGCCCTGGTCACGGACGTCCTGCCCTTGATGCTGTTCGCGGCCATCCTGCTACCGCTGGGATTTATGGCTTTCCGGTATGCGGTGAAGAGGGCCAAGATCGAGGGCAGTCTCACGCAGTAGTAGCCAGCCCATGGCATCGGGCAGAGCGCTACACAGCCAGCGTCCTTCGGCCGATGGACCTAGGGCAGAGAGGATGTGTAGTCCTGATACGCCCTTCCCAGGGACGTCAACTGCTTGGTGATGGGATTGAAGAGATGGCTCCGTGTGTCGTTCCCCTCGAAGTGATCGTCGTCGAGACTGTACCAGGCCCAGGCTTGCACCAGACGATTCTCGTCGGCGGGATATCCCAGCCAGTCCACCTTGGCGTTGAGGAAGTAGTCAAAAGTGGCCAGCATGAAAGCCTGGACCCGAGGTTCATCGAAGCCAAGATCCGAAGGCATGAGGATCCCGTACTCACTGACGATGAGGGGCTTGTTGCGCTCGCCGTGGTCCTTCATCCAGATGCGGAAGTCGCGAATCTGCCGGCGGAAGATGGTCATGTTGTCGTGATCTTCGACGGTGTACAGCATACCTTCCGTCACGCCCTTGATGCCGCACGGGATCTGGCAGCCCCAGGAGTCCTTCTTCTCTTGGAGGATGAACCCATGCACGTTCCACACGTCGACGGGGATCTTGACACCGTAGTGCATTTGGTACTCATCGAGGATCATGTCTAGATACTGGAGGCGCAAGGGTGTGGCCTGGACCACGCCGCCAATGGCCACCTTAGCGGTGGGGTCAGCGCCTTTGATGATGCCATATAGTGTGTCATAACGTTGGGCATAAGTGTGGGGGGTTACGCAGTCCTGAATAGGGGCGTCGGGCTCGTTGCCGATGAGATACAAGGTGCCGGGCTGGGCACGAGCGTACTCCTCGATTGTCGCCTGATCCGGTGAATATCCACTCTCGGAAAGGCGGATGGTCTGGACATACTCCATGTCGAAAAGAGGGGGGGGATCGCTGCGGAACCCAAAGTCAACGTACCAGTCGGCTCCCAGGGGCGAGACGTCGTACTCCTCTATGGGGTTCCTCACGACGCCGAAACCTAAGCGCGCGGTTCCTGACCAGGGCGGGAGCCGATAGTGGTCCTTCAGCACCAGGGGGAGCCACTGCTGCGGAGGGGGAGTGGGCTCAGCCAGGAAAGCCGCTCCCTGCAACCGCTGGGCGGGAAGGACGAAACGCTGAGCCAGATGCGCTGACCCAGTGACTGCTAGGTCTGCCCCACGGGCCCTTCCATCGGAAGCAGCGGGAGCGCCCGCAGCAAGTAGGCAGAGCAGCGCTGCCGCCGCCAGGGAGGCGGCCCAGGCGATGGGGGCACCCCTCCGTTTGAGAGGGGTGGGCGACAAGCGCTGGCGAAGACCGCTTCTTCGATAGCCGATCATACCACTAGCACGCCGATGTCCTGACGTTCGCCTCCCGCGGCGCAGGCACCAAAGATGCGGTGATTCGTCCTGGGGCGTCCGCACTGGATCCGTTGCATTGTCCATGGCGACGGGGAACTTGTCGTCGCGGCGTTTGTGTGCTATTGTAGAAGAATAGTGCCAGCTTGACAAGTTGTGGAGCCTGTGCTATTGTATTGGCGAAGGGCAGGAGTCCGCTTTGCGTGGCGTGATGAGCGCCACAATATCCAGAGCAGGAAGCAAGGGGTAGCTGCATGGTTTCGACAGTAACGACAACGACCGTCTCGACCGTGACCACAGTGGTGATGGCAGGCTCGCTGGCCTTGGTGGCCGTGGTGGTTC
>DATEXS010000230.1:0-4012 GCA_035256725.1 Anaerolineae bacterium | reverse complement strand
TGGAGGAGAAGGGTGTGCCGGACATGTACATCCTCACCGGCAACACCAAGTGGACGGTGCCGATCTCCCGCAACCGCTTCGGCTTCCTCGTTGACTACATCACCGAGGGGCGCATCCTCGGCCAGTACATCGCCGAGAACTACGATGGCAAGAAGCTGGGCATCATCGCCCAGAACGATGACTTTGGCAAGGAAGGCGAGCAGGGGCTGAAGACGGGTCTCAAGGACCAGAACGCGACGATGGAGATCGTCGTCGAGTACTACGACGAGACCCAGAACGACGTTACCGCCCAGACCCAGCGCCTGAAGAACGCCAACGTTGATGTCATAGCTGCTTACGGCATGCCGCTCCAGGTTGCCAGCCTCTTCAAGACGGCGCGTGAGACCCTGAGCTGGGATGTCCCCGTCGTCATCAGCGGCGTCGACGCTGTGGAGGTCGTCGCCAGACTGGCTGGCTACGACAACATCGAGGGTGCCATATCTGTGGTGTTCGCCCATCAGGCCTTCGAGACCGACAACCCGGGCATCGCCAAGCACCACGAGATAATGGCCAAGTACGCACCGGGGGTAACGGTGGACAACCTGACTCTCCTTGGTGCGGTCATCGGCGAGTACATGGTGCACATCCTTAAGCAGGCAGGCCCAGACCTGACGCGCGAATCCTTCCTCGACGCCGCTGAATCGATGTGCGAGTTCCAGTGCTCGGCCTGCATGGTGCCTTCAACCATGAGCCCCACCGACCACCGGCCCATAGAGGTGGAGGTCTACTTGAGAGCCACGGTGGACCGCTCAACCGACCCACCGACGTTCAGGTGGGAGCCCTTTGGTGAGCCCTTCGGCTTTGAGTCCACCGAGGATTGCGTTCAGCCTACACCGCCTCCCGGCCACGAGGAGCAACCGGAATAGGGCGAAAAAGAGGGATAGTTCACTGGTCATTCTTGCCTGCCAGGGGGTGAGCGGCTCGTGCTCGCTCCCTGGCAGAAGGAAAGATGGCCGGGAGAGCGGCGACGCCTCGAGCGACGTCAGTCGATCACAGTGCATGGGACGACGCCATTGGCTGCGGCGTTGATCACGATCGGGACCTCACCTCAGGCACGAGGGATCCTGGACAAAATCGCTTACCAACAACAACGTCCCATGATGCAGTTGCTCCAGCGCTGCGGCGAGTGTACCATCCTCATGATGCAGTTGCTCCAGCGCTGCGACGAGCGTACGATTGCGAACCTGAGTGGAGCACACGGAGGTGCCGGCCATGGCGGAGAGTGTCTACAAGATCATAGAACTCGTGGGAACCAGCACGGAGTCGTGGGAAGCGGCAGCCCGCGGTGCGGTCGAGCGGGCAAGCAGCACGCTGCGCGATCTACGGATCGCGGAGGTCGAGAAGTTCGACATGACCGTCGACAAGAACAAGGTGGTCCTTTACCGCGCGAAGATAAAGCTCTCGTTCAAGTATGAGGAAGGGTAGCGCCTCCGCCGGTGACGGCTAGACATCGCCGAATAATCTCAACCGGCGCGCCCCGAACGCTATGGGCTAATCAGCGGCGACGCAAGCAGGAAGAAGTGCGGATGGGCTAGCATCAGGCCCTGCCTCCGTCCGCTAGCCCACCTGTGGGGTGCCAGTATTACATCCGTATCTGCGTGCGTCAAGCAGCCAGCCGCCCACTCTCACTCGTGGCGGAGACCACCGAGAACCGGTGGGCCGACGTTCCCGCTAGCCCTTGACCCGCTGCCTGGAAAGCAGATGATTGGCGCGCGGCGCCGAGAAAGGCCGGGCGAGCGGCTACGGGCGGCGCTAGTACTTCACTGCCTTGCCGTACCTCTCCCGCAGCACCGTCTTCAGCACCTTCATCGCCGGATTCCGCGGCAGAGCATCGGTGAAATCGACGGACTTGGGCTTCTTGTAGCTTGCCAGGTGCTGTTTGCAGAAGTCGATGACCTCTTCCTCGGTCAGGGTCTCCCCTGGCTTGGGCACCACCACCACCTTCACTGCCTCGCCCCACTGCTCGTCGTGGACGCCGATGACCGCCGCCTCCAGGATCTTGGGGTGTCGGTAGAGAACCTCCTCCACCTCGGCCGGGTAGATGTTCTCGCCGCCGCTGACGATCATGTCCGTCTTGCGGTCGACGATGTAGATGTAGCCCTCCTCGTCCTGGCGCACCAGGTCGCCCGAGTGGAACCAGCCGTTCCTCATGGCCTGGGCGGTGCCCTCCGGGTTCTTGTAGTACTCCTTCATTATGTTGGGCCCCTGGTAGACGGCTTCTCCTACCTCGCCTATGGGTACGTCCCGGTCCTCGTTATCGACCACGCGGACCTGGATGAAGGGCAGGGGCCTGCCCACGGAGGCCACCTTCCGCTCGCTCTCCGAGGGCCTGAGCATGCAGACCAGGGCGCCCGTCTCGGTCTGCCCGAAGCAGTCGTAGACCATAAGGCCCGGGAAGCGCTCTATCATCGCCTTGCGGGTCTGGGTGGGCAGGACGGCGGCGCCCGATGCCCAGATCTTCAGTGAGCTGGCGTCGTACTTGTCCAGGTCGGGTAGCTGCAGAAGGAAATTGGCCATGGCGGGTATGAGCAGGATGGAGTCGATCTTCTCCCGCTCGATGATCTCCATGATCTCCGCCGGGTTGAAGACCTGAGTGGGCAGGACCAGCGTCGCCCCGAGGAGCAAATGCACCTCGCAGTAGCCGAAGGAGGCGAGGTGGAAGAGCGGCGGAGGCGAGCACACCCGGAAGTCCCACAGGTTGCCTACTCCGGGCTCAGAAAGGAACTGCACAGAGGCCAGCAGCCACATTATCACCTGGCTCTGGTGGGTCAGCGCCGCTCCCTTCGGTCTCCCGGTGGTTCCCGCCGTGTACATAATGAAGGCAAGGCCCTCCTCGTCGACCAGGACGAGGGGCTCGTCGTCCGGGTACTTCCGGATGAGGGTTTCGTAGTGGAACATCCCCTCTACCGGCGCCGCCGTGACAGAGATATATTGCTTGACCAGCGGCAGGTCTTTCTGGATGCCCCTGATGGTGTCGATGAACTGCTCGCCCACCACGAAGGCGACGGCGTCGGCGTTATTGACGATGTAGGCGATCTCGTCAGGGTGGAGCCGGAAGTTCAGAGGGACGGCCACGCCCCCGATCTTGCCGAGGGCGAAGTAGCACTCCAGGTATTGGTTGCAGTTCAACATGAGGAGCGCGACCTTGTCACCCTTCCCAACCCGCATGTCTTGGAAGGCGTGGGCCAGGCGGTTGATCCGGCCGTTGAACTCCCTATAGGTGAGGCGGGTATCGCCGAAGATGACCGCCTCCTTGTCGGGGAACTTGCGGGCGTTTCGGGCTATCAGCTCCCCCAGAAGCAGCCTTCGGGCGAGCTCTTCCTGGATCGCTTGCCTGGATACCATGGTCTGTGTCCCTCCCCAACTTGATACTGGCCTGGCCTGGCAGGTCGGACCCCCTCTGGCCGAACCCGTGCAGGCAAGCAGCACTGCGGCTGCTAGGCGCACCGACAGCATTCTACCTTATTTGGGAAGAGGATAGTAAGGGGGGGACATGCTTTGGCCGGGTTGGGCCTATTTGGGTCTTTCGACGCCGGCGGGGCTTGACTGGTAGTACGAATGGGTGGCAAGGTAGGGAACGGATGAAGTACCAGCACCCCCCACGCTTTGAGAGCATGATTCTGTTTTTGTGCACGGGAAACACCTGCCGAAGCCCAATGGCGGAGGCCCTTTTCAACGAAATCGCTGCTGCTCATCAATCAGATATCAGGGCAGAATCCGCGGGACTTAGCGCCAGTAATGGTCTCCCAGCGACAGATGGCGCGTGCGCAGCGATGCGGAGGTTGGGCCTGGATGTTGCCTCTCATTGCAGCCGTCGGCTGACCCAGGATCTCATCGATCGAGCTGGTCTCGTCCTCGCCATGTCTAGCGTCCATCGAGGACGGATTGCGAGTTCTTTCCCCGAAGCGCGAAGCAAGGTCGTGGTGCTGGGCGACTACACAGGAATACAAGGGGACGTCGAGGACCCGTTCGG
>DATEXS010000229.1:0-2622 GCA_035256725.1 Anaerolineae bacterium | reverse complement strand
CTGATGAGCATCGGGTACAGGGGGAAGTAAACCGTGCTTCCGTCATCGGGGGCATATCCCTGAGCGGCGATGCGGAGATACCACAACGTGTCGAAGCGCTGCCAGACACCCAGGAACAACTCGGCTATGCCTCCACTGACTGGCTCCACCCCCTGGTAGGGACGGAGGACATCGTCGGGGCCGGTGGGAGCCTGCGTGACTAGGAGGACCAGCGCGGCCCACAGAGATATGACAACGCGCATGACCACGAAGAGTGACAGGGCGTACCTGAAGGCTGGATCTGACCCGAGTCCTCGAAGCCGTTCTCTGATTGGTCTACTCCTCTCGGAGGCTTTACTGTTCATACGATGCCAGTCTGATCTAACGCACTCGGAGGCGTCAGGCAACCCAAAGCCATTGCACGAACATGCCCGTCAGCAGAATCAAGAGTGACGTCGATGCATAGACAATGCAGCGGTGTACATTCGGCCTGCTCCCCAACGTGGCCATGAAGATAAAGGTTGGGAAGAGCAGCAGGATATGGCGGGGCAGGTTCATGAGTGGCAACGGGGGATAGACAACACTGAGGATGACGAGCATGGTGGCCGCTGTGTACAATGCATAGGAGCGGCGCATCCTTCGAAAGGCGGCGATGGTGAATAGCAGAAAGGGGATGGTGATCAGGGCGTCCAGGGCATCATTGGCGGAGAGGGTTTGCGAGGACAGGCGCCCCGCCAGGTTCGCAAAGTTGTGCCACGGAGCCCCGACAAACGAGTGCCAGTAGTCGCGCAGCACGGAAGCAAGGGAGGGATAACCAGCGACACTCCTAAACCACATGAATGCGATCGGAGGCAGCGAGGCCAGGGGTAGCAGCATGGCCTGCCAACCAGCGCGTCTCAAATCGAACCTGATGTGCTCGAAGTACTCGTAGGCCAGCGGCAAGATGAGGACCAAACCCTGCAGCTTCGTCATGGAGGCCATGGCTGCGGCTACGCTGGCGGCAACCCAGTGCCTATGTCTCCCGGCGTAGAAGGCGAGCAGCACGAACACCAGGAATAGGGATTCGGAATACGGCAGCAGGAGGAAGAAGGCTGTGGGGAATATGGCTAGGTATAGTGTGGCCTTCCGCGCTACAAGTTCCCCGTAGTCCAGTCGTGCCAACTCGTAGAGCACGAGCAGTGCGAGAGCGAAGGCAAGGTTGGAGATCACCATGCCCGCGAGCAGGTAGTCACCACCTAGGAGCTGTCCCAGTAGTCGCATTAGCGCAGGCAGAAGTGGCGGAAACACGCTACTTTCGTCATCCGTATAGCCCTGAGCGGCAATCCGCTGGTAGTGTACGACGTCCCAGCGTTGCCAGACCTCTAGCAAGAGCTGTTCGACGCGACCTGAGGCTGGGTGGAGGCCCATCGACGACACGTATCCCTCGTGCCCGCCTTCCGGGAGGGGTCGCACCAGAATCATGACCAATGCCAAGGCTGATAGCGACAAACGCAGAAGGAGAAAGACCCCAAGCGGCCAACGCAGATCCGCACGGCTTCTTAACTGTCTTGACCCAGCCCCGAGAAAGCGGATTGTGTGTCTCACCGATTTGCCTAGTTATTTCGCTCTGTTTGGTTGGCGTGCTCGTTGGGGCCCGACTAGCTGGATTCTCTGATTCTCGATCCTACGCACGGTGCTCGGACTCAGCCGGCGACGCGGCACATGCAGACGTCGCGTCCGCTGTGCGCTGGGTCGAGATACTGAGATCGTGAAGGATCATAACCGCCCAACGCGCTCTCTCCGGATCTATGATAGGCGCAGCAAATGCCATACTCGCATGGCAGGTCAAGCCGGAGATTGTCTGTCGAGCTGGCCTGGAAGAAAGCGGTGGCAAGCTGGCGCTTGAGATTGACACCGACGGTTTCGACTGAACGTCCCATGAATACGCCGTGTCCGATGCGGGCAGGCATGTATCGTCCCGTATCGCAGGAGGCAAGCGCGGTGCCCGCAGGACCCATCCCGCTCTGCAGCCAGTCGATAGGTTCGACTTCTGTGCTTTGGTGGAACAGCGCGGGGTGATTCCTCCCCTCGTACCCGCTGGCGCCCAGCAGCAAGATGACTGCATGCAAGATCCCTCGACTCCGATCGCCGGCATGTTCCTGGATCAGGATAGCTTGTAGAGAAAGATGCTCAGATCGCGCAATCTGACGGTGTCCGTCAGACGATAGTGTGCATCAAGCCACGCCTTGTTCGGGTTCTGCACACCCAGTACTTGTGCCTCGTCCAAGGCCCGCTGGAATACTACGAACCACACTCGTGGAGAGTCATCCACTGCGTGCGCCATGTCTCGCTGAGCCAGGAGGCCCAGAACCTCTTGGGTGGGCAAGGCCAGCGTGTCCGTGGGCGATCCGGGTACGTCTCCTACGTATTCCTGGGCCAGTGTCCGGTCATAGTAGTGACTGGGGAAGAAGGAGAGTTTGTTCTCGTGGACGATGGCGTCCCCCGCCTCGTAGTGATCACGCAGGTAGGCGTTTGCCTGCCGAAAAGGCGAGCGGGGGAAACCTGCGTAGTTGTACTGGTACCATAGGCACGTGACGAGAAGGAGCGGCACCGGAACGAGGGACAGGTTGACCAAACGAGGCAGCTTGCCCTGGAGCATCCCCC
>DATEXS010000228.1:0-8057 GCA_035256725.1 Anaerolineae bacterium | reverse complement strand
AGTCCCAATCAGACCGGTCAGGCGTACATCTGTCATGGCAACTCCGCCGTGGTGGCCACGATGATGTATGGCTGGTGGCCTTACTGGATGTCCACCGAGAAGCTGGAGAAGACCCGGTGCGTTCTGCTGGTGGGTCGCGAGCCCAAACCGAGCCACCAGACCGTATGGCAAGGCATAGTCAAGGCCAAGCAGACCGGCGCCAAGTTGATCGTTGTCGACCCCCGACGTGAGTCCGCGGCCTCCATAGCCGACATCTGGCTTCAGATCAGACCAGGCACTGACGCAGCCCTCCTGTTGTCCATGATGCAGGTGATCGTAGACGAGAAGCTGTATGACCAGGAGTTCGTGGAGAACTGGTGCCATGGCTTCAACGAATTGGCTGAACGTGTCAAGGAGTATCCACCTGAGAAGGTATCCGAGATCACCTGGGTCCCCGCTGATCAGATAAGGGATGCCGCGAGGATGTTCGCCACCAATCGTCCCTCCTGTGCCATCGAGGGTATGGGCGTCGCTCACCAGCCCAACACCCTGCAGGCGCTGCACGCGAAACATGCCCTTTCTGCCATCGTTGGCAACATCGACGTGCCAGGCGGCGAGGAACTCCTCGGCCCGGCGCCGTTCATTACAGAGCACGAGATAGAGCTGCCGGATGCCCTTCCGGTGGAGCAAAGACCTAAGATGTTAGGGGCGGACAGGTACAAGCTGTATACCTGGCCCGGCTATGAGCTCATTCAGACAAATGTGGAGCGGGTTTGGGGGAAGCGGTGTGACATGTACGGCTACACCTGTATGGCCAGCTCTCCGGCACTGTACCGTGCGATCGCGTATGGCACACCCTATCCGGTCAAGGGCCTCATAACCCTGTCCAGCAACCCTATGATCACCATACCGAACGTTAAACTCGTATACAAGGCCCTGAAGAGCCTGGACCTTTACGTCGTGGTGGACTACTTCCCAACTCCTAGCGCCGAGCTGGCAGACTATGTGCTCCCCGCCGCCTCCTGGCTCGAGAGGGACTTCTTGTTCAACTATCACAACACCACTCCGGTCATGAAGGCGGGTGAGGCTGCTCTGCCCTCGGTGCTGCCAGGGGAGTACGATCGCCGCAACGACTTCGAGTTCTGGCGCGGGCTGGGCATCAGGCTGGGACAGGAAGAGTACTGGCCCTGGGAGACCACGGAGGAGTACTACGACTACAGGCTGAAGCCAATGAGCCTCACGTTCAAGGAGCTTGTGGCCATGGGTGGGTGGGCACCTGAGGAGTTCAAGCCCCGAAAGTACCTGGAGACGGGTTTCGGCACCCCTACCGGCAAAATCGAGCTCTACTCCACCGTTCTGGAGAAGCTGGGTTATGACCCGCTGCCCAGGCACATAGAGCCCCCGGAGAGCCCTATCAGCACTCCCGAAGTGGCCAAGGAGTATCCTCTTATTCTGATCACTGGCGGGCGGTTCTTGCCTTTCTTCCACTCAGAGCTGCGCCAGATAGATACATTACGCAAGAGACACCCTTATCCCGTTATGCAGATGCATCCTGATACTGCCAAGGGCCTGGGCATCGAAGACGGGGACTGGGTATGGATAGAATCACCCAGAGGCAGGGTGATGCAGAAGTGCAAGCACTATGAGGGCATCGATCCGCGGGTCGTCCATGCCCAGCATGGTTGGTGGTACCCCGAGATGCCCGGAGAGGAGCCGTGGCTTCACGGTGCATGGATCTCCAACATCAACGTGCTGACCTACGATGACCTCGATCTCTGCGACGAGGCCTTGGGCTGCTGGCCTTTGAAAACGCTGCAATGCAAGGTGTATAAGGTCAAGTCATATCAAGTGCCTGTTCCACCAGTCGTTTGAATCCACTCGCACTTCCTCGGAGCCTACGCAAGCCCCTTCGCCCGCCTCTTCGGCGAAGGGGCTTGCTCTCCCCAGGTACATGGAATATGTTACGGGAGCGCTGTGCGCAGGACAGGTTGAGGCGGCGAAGGGCTGAAGCGATGAGCAAGACGATAGTCATAGTTGCGACCCTGGATACAAAGAGTGAGGAAACTCGGTACCTCAAGGAGAGAATCGAGGAGGCTGGCCTTGGGACCGTCGTGGTGGACGCCGGCGTCCTGGGTGAGGGGTCCTTTCCTGCCGACATCCCCAGCGAACAGGTTGCCCAGTTGGGCGGCTCGACCATACCTCAGCTTCGTGCTTTGAGGGACGAAGGCAAGGCCATGGATGCGATGGCCAGGGGAGCCACTCAAGCTGTCCAGGATCTCTACCGGCAAGGCAGGCTGGACGGTATAATCGGGTTGGGCGGTTCCATGGGCACATCCCTGGGCACCCAGGTGATGCGTTCCCTGCCCTTCGGCCTACCCAAGGTGATGGTTTCCACCATGGCCTCTCGCGACGTAAGCCCCTGGATAGGCCACAAGGACATCGTGATGCTGCCCTCTGTGGCGGATCTCTCGGGCTTGAACAGGATGACTAAGCGGACGCTCAGTAATGCCGCGGGAGCGATTGCCGGCATGGTCCAGGCTGATGCCGCCGTCGGTGACGGCGAAAGGCCCATCATCGGGATTGGAACCCTGGGTGCCACCGAAGCCTGCGCAAGGCATGCGCGCCCCCTTCTCGAGAGCATGGGGTACGAGACCATAGTGTTCCACACGGTAGGCTCTGGTGGCAGGGCTCTCGAAGAACTCATAACAGAAGGACTCGCCAGCGGGGTCTTGGAGATCTCGATCCAGGAGGTCTTCGGCAATCTACTTGGGAGTCCCTACGATGCCGGGGCGGACAGATTTGAGAACGCAGGGAGGATGGGCATACCTCAGGTGGTTCTTCCCGGCAATGCCGATTTCATAGCCTGGAGCCCACCTGACGCTCTTCCGAGCAGGTACAGGGCTCGGCACCTACACATGCATAACCCTGCGATAACGCTGGTGCGAAGCAATGCGGACGAGATGCGAATCATCGCCCGGACCCTGGCTGAGAAGCTGAACAGGGGAAAGGGCCCCACGGCCGTAGTGGTTCCCACAGAGGGCTTCTCCGACTACAGCAGGAAGGGCATGTTTTTCTACGAACCTGAGACCGACAGAGTTTTCGCTGAGGCGCTGCGCGAGGCGATCGATCCTCGAATCGAGGTGATCGAGGTTCCATCTGACATCAACTCCCCCGCCTGTGCTGAAGCGATGGTGGAGGCCTTTCGCAGTCTGCAGGCGTGACAAAGAAGATTCTGGTTCTGGGCACCCTAGACACAAAGGGCGCTGAGATTGCCTTTCTCAAGCGGTCCATCGAACTGAGCGGCTGTCGCGCCACGGTCATGGATGTTGGCATCCTCGGCCAACCCGCAACGCAAGCCGACATAACCCGCGAGGACGTCGCCCGAGCTGCGGGCCAGACGTTGGAGCAGATCAGGGCACTCCCGAATCGGAAGCGAATCATCGGGGCTATGATCCAGGGAGCCATCGAAAAGGCGAAGCTTCTTCACGGCTCTTCCGGTTTCGATGGAGTAGTCGGCATCGGCGGTGGAACAGGGATGCACATCTGCACAGCCATCATGCGGTCGTTGCCCATGGGGCTCCCGAAGCTCATGGTCTCCAGCATGGCGTCCATGGATGTAAGCGAGTTCGTGGGCGCCAAAGACATCACCATGATGACGTCCGTGGCCGATCTGGCGAGTCTAAACACCGTCACCAGGACCGTCTTGGCCCAGGCTGCGGGAGCCATCTGTGGCATGGCTGGGGCGAGTGTGCCGTCATCGGAGCCGAGAACCGCCATAGCCATGACGTCCTTCGGTATCACCACTCAGTGCGCCGACAACGTGGGGCGGTGCCTGAGGGAAATGGGCCACGAGCTCGTCGTGTTTCACACGGTGGGCAGCGGCGGCATGGCCATGGAGGAGCTGCTAGATCAAGGCCTCTTTGTTGGGGTCTTGGACTTGACGACCCACGAATTCATCGATCAAGTAGCCGGAGGCCACTACGGAGGCGTCGGAGACGAGCGCCTGGAGACAGCAGGCAGGAAAGGCATTCCTCAGGTAGTCGGTCCTGGAGGCCTGGACTGCGTTGCCATCTTCGCGCCAGAAGGTGTGCCTGCCAAGTTCGCCGGGCGAAGGACCTACTATCATGACTTCCGCGTCTGCGTCAGAAGCACCGCCGCAGAGCTAGAGGTTGTGGCACGAATACTGGCCGACAAGTTGAATGAAGCGGCCGGCCCGGTCAAGTTCCTGGTTCCCCTGCGAGGATGGTCCTCTGCGAGCAGACACTGTGAGCCTCTCTTCGATCCTGAGGCCGATCGCGCCTTCGTGGACGCATTGAAAGGGTCTCTCAAACCGGACATTGAGATCAGAGAGATCGATGCTCACATCGACGACATGGAGTATGCGCAAGCCGCAGTGTCCCATCTCCACCAGATGATGACGAGCTCGTCACGATAGGACCCATTCCGGTGCCGGGATGGTAGGAGGGTTCAAATGGCCCGAGCCATAGTAGTCATTGGCACGCTTGACACCAAGGGAGAAGAGGTCGAATACCTCAGCCAGCGGATAGAAGCCCGAGGCCAGCGGACCGTGGTGGTCGATGTGGGAATTCTGGATAAGCCCTTGACCCCCGCGGATATCACCCGAGAGGCCGTAGCGAAACGGGGTGGTTACAGCCTCGAGGAGATCGTCGCCTTGGGTGACCGCAGAGAGGCCGTTCGCGTAATGACGCTTGGCGCCAGCCGAATAGTCGAGGAATTGCACCTGGCAGGTCAGGTGGGCGGAGCCGTTGCCTTGGGCGGGGGCACAGGCACACATATCGGCACGGGCGTACTCAGGACGCTCCCGCTGGGCGTCCCGAAGCTTATGGTCTCTACCGTGGCTTCGAGGGACATGAGCGAGGCGATCGGTACCAAGGACATCGCCATGTTGCACTCAGTGATCGACATGGTGGGCCTCAACGCGGTGAGCAAGAAGATACTAGACAACGCCGCAGGCGCGATAGTCGGCATGGTCGAAGGGGAAGTTGGTCTGAAAGCCACCAGACCCCTCATCGGAGTCACGTCCTTCGGATTCTGCACGGCTGGGGCCATGCACGTCCGCTCCTGCCTGGAAAGCCACGGCTACGAGATGGTCGCTTTCCACGCCAACGGCACAGGAGGCATGGCTATGGAAGACCTGGTGGAGCAAGGGCTGCTGGCCGGCGTTATCGATTTCGCCACCCACGAGTTCGCTGACCACCTGCATAACGGGTACTGCGGGAATATCGGCCCGGGCAGGCTGGAATCTGCCGGTAGAAAGGGAATTCCCCAGGTAATTGTGCCCGGCGGTCTGGACTGCATAGTCCTAGAGTTCAATTCCCCTGAGACGATGCCTGCACGGTTCAAGGGCCGCAAGGTCTTCTGGTACGATTTCCGATCTGGAGTCAGGACCAGCGCAGAGGAGCTACTCATCCTGGCCCAGACCATCGCCGGGAAGCTGAACAAGGCCACGGGACCGGTGAAGGTGGTCATCCCCATGAAAGGCTGGTCCGAGGCCGACGGCGTGGATGGGCCCCTCTACGAACCTGAGACCAACCAGGTATTCATCGACGAGTTGGGAACCCTGTTGCGACAGGATATCCCCATCATCAAGGTTGATGCTCACATCAACGACCCCGCCTTCGCGGAGGCCGCAGTCTCCGCCCTGGATGCACTTATGTCGAAAGCCAAGCGCTCAACAGCGCCGTAGGATCAAAATCAGGACCTTCGTCATCGCGGTCGAGAGGATACGGCACAGCCATGAGGGTCAGAGAAGTAGGTCCGGATAAGCTCGGACGGACCTGTGGCCCAACCCGATTCCTCGCCTAGTCGACCGCGGAACTGGCAAGACTATCTGAGGCCACCGCCCAGGAAGGCGCCACTAAGGCCCTCGAGAAAGCCCTCGATAACTGTCAATGGTTGGCGCACTGCATAACCAAAGCCCTCGAGGGACACTGATGAGGACCAGAACACTCGTGGCGGCCGTTCGGAGAGCTGTCGCAGTAACCTGAGGCTAGACCTTTGCTCTGGCCGCGGGGGCAGGCTCTACCCGGTTTTGTGCCTCTCGCGATTCGTGCTCTGGCACCTCCCACGTTCCACATGTCCAGCGCACGTCCGATTCTCCCCTCGCCACCTCTCCCCTGCCCTTCGCCCAGTCGAAAAGGATCGCTTGCTAGGGCCTTTGGTGCACCCTCGCTCCAAGGCATCAATTCCTCACCTGTGTGACGAAGGCGAGGCCCGGTTTCCGGCGGAGTAGCGTTCAGCAAGCATGGGGCCGGACATGTGGTGACGTTATGTCTAGTAGAGGCGCGGTTGTCATAAGGAGGCGCGTGGCTGGGATGACTTATGTCAATGGCGCCCCTGCTGTGGCGCGAAAGTGGGCACGCAGGGCCCTGGAGAGGGCGGGGTCTGGGGCCAGCCTGGGTTGCTGCCTGGCACGCGGACGACTTGAACTGGCCTCTCGAACGTGATATCTTACCTGGAGCGCGTAGAGAGACGTAGCGACCGGCCTGGAGGAAGAATCATGGAGCAGGTGCCCTGGCAGGAACGATACGCTGACAAAGTGAAGAACTCTCGGCAGGCCCTGCGAGTGATCAAGCGGGGAGATAGCGTGTTCATCGGGTCTGGAGCCGCTGTCCCTCAGCGGCTGGTGGAGGAACTGGCCCGGATGTCGATGGAGTTCGCGGACAACGAGATCGTTCACCTTTGGACCCTGGGGATTGCCCCCTATACGCAACCGAAGTTCAAGTACCAGTTCCGCGACAATGCCTTCTTCATCGGCGACAATGTGAGGGACGCTGTCGCCGAGGGTCGTGCCGACTACACGCCGATCTTTCTCTCGGAGATACCAAAGCTGTTCAGGTCGCGCCGCATGCACCTGGACGTGGCGGTGATCCAGGTAACCCCTCCCAACGAGCATGGCTTCTGCAGCTTCGGAGTCTCCGTGGACATTGTTAAGCCCGCTGCCGAGTGTGCCGACTATGTGATTGCCGAGGTCAACCCTCAGATGCCCTGGACCTTGGGGGACAGTTTCATACACGTGAACGAGATAGACGTCCTGGTGGAGCACGACGCTCCGATTCTTGAACTAACCTACCCTGGTGCCGATGAGGTGGCGCGAGGGATTGGCGATAATATTGCTCGGCTGATCGACGACGGATCGACCCTGCAGATGGGCATCGGGACGATTCCCGATTCCATTCTGGCTTCGTTGCACGACAAAAGGGATCTTGGGGTGCACACGGAGATGCTCTCCGACGGGGTTATAGATCTCGTGGAGGCAGGGGTCGTGACCAACGCCAGGAAGACCATTCATCGAGGGAAGATCATCGCGAGTTTCGTCATGGGCACCCAGCGACTCTATAGATGGGTGGACAACAACCCGTTCATTGAGTTCCACTCGTCAGACTACGTAAACGATCCCTTTGTGGTCAGTCAGAATGATAACATGGTGGCCGTCAATTCGGCTCTAGAGGTGGATCTCACGGGCCAGGTTTGTTCGGACTCCATCGGTTACCTGTTCTACAGTGGCATAGGTGGACAGGTAGACATGATCCGCGGAGCGGCCCGGTCTAGAGGCGGGAAGCCCATCATCGCCCTACCCTCGACGGCCAAGGACGGCAGCGTATCGAGAATAGTCTCCTGTCTTTCGGAGGGGGCCGGTGTCGTCACCACGCGCGGTGATGTGCACTATGTGGTGACGGAGTACGGAACGGCGTATCTACATGGCAAGAACATCAGAGAACGCGCCTTGGCGCTGATCAACATTGCCCATCCAGATTTCCGAAAGGAGCTGCTGGAAGAGGCCAAGTTGCGCAAATACGCCTTCGTCGATCAGCTTCCCCCACTGGGAGTGTATCCTGTGGAACTGGAGAAGAGGGTCACGGTCCGCGACGGGACCGAGGTCTTGCTGAGGCCGATCAAGCCGACAGATGAACGGCTGGAGCAGGAGCTGCTCTACTCGCTGTCGGATCAAAGCATCTACCTGCGCTTCTTCAGCTCGACGAGCGCGTTCCCACATGAGAGGGTGCAGTACTACACCACGGTGGACTATGATGAGCACATGGCCATCGTCGCAATCC
>DATEXS010000227.1:0-3193 GCA_035256725.1 Anaerolineae bacterium | reverse complement strand
GTATACGGCGATAAAGACAGCGCCCTGGCTCGATTCGTCGAGCGCTACCGACAGTTGCCACCTCGGGTGCGCCGACGGCTTGTTCTGGAGAACGACGACGGGCGCTTTTCCGTGGCCGACACTGTGTGGATCCATCAAGAGACCGGTATCCCGCTCGTCTTCGACCCACTTCACTTCCAGAACCACAACCCCGAGGGGATGAGCACGGCGGAAGCGTTGGAGCATTGCCTGCGCAGTTGGCCGCCAGGGATCAGAGCCAAGATGCACTTCAGTTCCCCGCGCACGGCCATGCGTTTGGTGGAAAGAAAGGGAGGTGACCAGCGGAGCACGAGCCGGTTGCTGCGCGCGCCGCGCCCTCGCCAGCACTCCGATTTCATCGACCCCTTCCAGTTCTGCTCCTTTGTCAGAGAGGCCAGGAGGCAAGAGTTGCCCGAGTTTGACGTGATGCTGGAGGCAAAGGCGAAGGACCTGGCGCTCCTTCATCTTCGCGAGCAAGTAGCTCGTTTCGCTCCCGAGATAACGGCGGAGTAGGACTATGAGCGGTTCAGGAGAAGGTCACGTGCCTGAGAGGAGCCGGGTTCTGGTTGCTGTGCTGAACAGTCTGCGCGACTTCGAGATTGCTCGCCACCAAGGATGGTATCGGATTCCTTTTGATCGGGCACCCAGGCGCGTGGGCGCTGACTTCCTGGCCTTCTATCAGACCAAGCCCTTCGCTGGGGAAGGTTGGGCGGTCAACTACTACTCCCCTATCAGACGGTACCGGCTGGCCTCGCGGAGGGTGCTCCTGCCGGATGAACCCGAGCATCCCAGGGCAGATGCCATCTACTACAAGATCGAGATCGGCCCCTTGCTTCGACTACCCCACCCAATCCCCAGCGCCCGTCTGCGGCGGATCACCTTCATCCCGACCACACTGGAGCGGCTCCTGCAAGCGGAGGAGATAAACGACCTGTGGTGCGGTGGCCTGGAGGAGGAACGGCTCTGGCTGGCCTTCAAGGAGCAGGGCCTCAGCGCGGAACGGCGCTACCCCCTGCGGGAGGCAGACCCAGAGTACTGCCTGGATTTCGCCTTTTTCTGCAAGAAGGGCAAGATCGCCATCTTGGTGGACACCACTTCTGAGATAGAGAACGTGCGGGTGGTGCGCGAGCGTCCCCTAGTGGAGGACTACGACGTCGCCGCCTCGGGCTGGACGTTGCTCCGTCTCAGCAGCGAAGAGGTGCGCGGCGCACAACCAGCTTGCCTGGAGAGAACCCTGGACGCGGTAGAGGGTCACGGCGGTCTGCTCCTGACTGCACCGATGTAACGCAACTTCACTCAGGGCTTGCTGCCGAGTGCCACGTGGGTCCGAATGGCCGCAGACGGACGAGATTCATCAAGACCGGCGGCCGAAGGGACACTCACGGCTTGCCCCAGATCTGGCGCATCCGCGCCCCAGGTCCTCGCGCCGCCGTCCCAGGATGACGGGAAAGCCAATCAGGGCAGCGCGGCCTTCCGGGCCGATGCTCTCAGCCGGAGCCTTTCAACGGTCTTGCTACTTGACAAATGGGCTGAATTGCCCTATAATCGGCGTTTAAATAGGGGTTGGAGATCATGAAGTGAAGTTTGCCGGGCCACTAGCGACCAGGCACGTTGTGTGTCTGGCTGAATGCTCGACAACCGCAGAAGCTGGCTGTTAGAATCGGGGCAGCGACCTTGGACGGTCGTCGCCCCGTTTTGTTTGCGGATAGCGCGGGTCCGCTCTAACCACCAAAGGTAGTAAGTACCAAGGAAGGACAAGGAGGTAAACAATGGCTGCTGTACCCTCTGACCTAGAGATCGCCCAGGCGGCGAAACTCAGGCCCATACTCGAGATAGCCGCCAAGCTGGGGCTATCCGAGGATGATCTGGATCTGTTTGGCAAGTACAAGGCCAAGATCCACCTTGACGTTGTCGAGCGGTTCAAGGACAGGCCCAACGGCAAGTATGTAGACGTCACGGCCATCACGCCGACCCCGCTGGGGGAAGGCAAGACCGTGACGACTGTTGGAGTGAGCCAGGGGCTCAACCACATCGGCAAGAAGGTGCTCACCGTGATCAGGCAGCCGTCTCAAGGCCCAACCTTTGGCATCAAGGGTGGCGCGGCAGGCGGCGGCTATTCCCAGATAGTCCCCATGGAGGACTTCAACCTGCACCTCACCGGTGACATCCACGCGGTGGGTGCTGCTCACAACCTGCTCGCGGCGGCCATAGACGCCCGCATCATGCATGAGGACACCCTAAGTGACGAGCGCCTGAGCAAGATGGGGCTCAAGAGGCTGGACATCGACCCCTACAGCCTTACCTGGAACAGGGTGGTGGATGTGAACGATCGCGCACTCAGGAACGTGATCGTCGGGCTAGGAGCTAAGGGCGACGGACGACCGCGTCAATCTGGCTTCGACATCACAGTTGCCTCGGAAGTGATGGCCATCCTGGCTCTGACCACGGGCCTGATGGACCTCCGCAAACGACTGGGCCGCATCGTTTTCGGTACCGACAAGAAGAGGAACCCTGTCACCGCAGAGGATCTGGGCGTGGCTGGAGCCATGACAGTGCTCATGAAAGAGGCCCTCATGCCCAACCTCATGCAGACCCTGGAGAACAGCCCAGCTATGGTTCACGCGGGCCCCTTCGCCAACATCGCCCATGGCAACTCCTCCATCATCGCCGACCTCATGGGACTGAAGATGGTCTCCGACGGCTATCTGGTGACGGAGTCTGGCTTCGGCGCCGATTGTGGTATGGAGAAGTTCTTCGACATCAAGTGCCGCTACAGCGGGCTGGTCCCCAACTGCGTAGTCATCGCCGCAACCATCCGAGCGCTCAAAATGCATGGAGGAGGCCCAAGGGTCGTGGCCGGCAGGCCCCTTGACGCTGCTTACCAGGAGGAGAACCTGGAACTCCTGGAGAAGGGCCTGGGCAACCTCAGGGCCAACATCGGCATCGCCAAGCAGTACGGTGTGCCAGTGGTGGTCGCCCTGAACAGGTTCACCAACGACACCAACGCCGAGGTGGAGATGGCGATCAAGCAGGCGCGGGAAGCGGGTGCGGCCGACGCTGTTGAGAGCAACGTCTGGGCCAGAGGCGGCGAAGGTGGCGCCGCTCTCGCCGAGGCCGTGGTCAAGGCCTGCGAGCAACCCAGCGATTTCAAGTTCCTCTACCCGCTGGACATCCC
>DATEXS010000226.1:0-3269 GCA_035256725.1 Anaerolineae bacterium | reverse complement strand
CCCCCGCTGAGATGCAACCGAGGTATCTCAACTGATAGGGAGATAAGGTACGACAGCAGAAAAGGGTCGTACCTGATGAGGAGGCTTTCAAGAAGACTAGAGCTCGGAGATGGCTAGTCTTTTTGAATGTGGCAACTAAGTGCCCATTCCCATGTCATCATCTGAACGGAAGGGTCAGATATACTCGAGAAGGAGCCCCCCGGGATAGCCCAGGTACAGCCCGGGGCTGTGTACAGGGGGCGAGGGCTTGGCAGGTGTTTGCCGAAGGAGCCTTGCGCCCCATATTTTTTGCCAGGAAACTGGAGGGAGCAGATGCCGAGGCGATACAGACCGGCACGGAGAGAAATAGACCCCGATCCGAAATACAACAGTGAGTTGGTGGCCAAATTCATCAATCGCCTGATGGGACGAGGCAAGAAGAGCGTGGCTGCCACTGTCATCTACGACGCCTTCGAGATCATCGAAGAGCGGACTCACAAGAATCCGCTTCAGGTCTTTCTCCAGGCGGTGGAGAACGCGACCCCTGTGCTGGAGGTCAGGCCTCGGCGCGTCGGCGGGGCAACCTACCAGATACCTGTTGAGGTGAGGCCGGATCGGCGCACCTCCCTGGCCATACGGTGGCTCATCAAGTCCGCCCAGGGTAGGAAGGGAAGGCCCATGGCGGAGAGGCTGGCGGACGAGCTCATGGATGCTTCGCGCAACACAGGAGCCACCGTCAAGAAGAAGGAAGATACGCACAAGATGGCGGAAGCCAACAGGGCTTTTGCTCACTATCGCTGGTAGACGGAGCGGAGCATGCCTCGGGAATATCCCCTGGCGCAGACACGAAACATTGGAATAATCGCACATATCGACGCTGGGAAGACGACGATCACCGAGCGCATACTCTTCTATACCCAGAAGATTCACCGTATGGGCGAAGTCCACGATGGCACGACCACCATGGACTGGATGGTCCAGGAGAGGGAGCGAGGCATCACCATCACCGCGGCCGCGGTTAGCTGCTACTGGCTGGGCCATCAGATCAATATAATCGATACGCCTGGTCACATAGATTTCACGGTGGAAGTGCAACGTTGCCTCCGGGTCCTAGACGGAGGGATCGTTGTGCTGGATGGGGTGGCTGGGGTTGAGCCCCAGTCGGAGACGGTCTGGCACCAGGCTGACCGCTACGGTGTGCCTCGTGTATGCTTTATCAACAAGATGGATCGGCCGGGAGCAGACCTCTGGCAGGCGGTGGGGACGATGGAGGAGCGACTGGGGGCTCGCCCCGTCGTGCTTCAGATTCCTATCGGCCGGGAGGAGCAATTCCAGGGTGTCGTAGACCTGATCACGGGCAAGGGCCTCGTCTATTCCGACGAGATGGGAACAGACCAGCAAGAGATCGAGGTGCCGGCCCATCTCAAGGAGGAGACGGCGCGGCGCCGGGACGCCCTCCTGGAGAGACTGGCTGAGACTGATGACGCCATAGCTACGCACTATCTGGAGGGCAGGGAGGTCTCGGTCCAGGAGATACGACGGGCTCTGAGGGCGGCCACGTTGAACTCCGAACTGGTGCCGGTGCTCTGCGGCTCTGCCTTGCGCAACAAGGGTATCCAGTCTCTGCTGGACGCCGTGGTCTACTACCTTCCGTCTCCCTTGGACGTACCACCGATTGAAGGGGTCAATCCGGAGACCGGCGAGAAGGAGAAGCGGCTGGTGGATGAAGAGGGTCCCTTCGCGGCACTGGCCTTCAAGATCGCGACTGACGCCTATGTGGGCCGCTTGGCCTACGTGAGAGTGTATTCGGGAACGCTGGCAGCTGGTTCCCGCGTGCTGAATTCGACCAAAGAGCGCAAGGAGCGCGCAGGTCGGCTGTTGCGTATGCACGCCAACCGTCAAGATGACATAGACGCCGTCTATGCAGGCGATATCGCGGCGGTGATTGGCCTGAAGCAGACCTTCACCGGGGATACCCTGTGCGATCCCAGTGCCCCTATCATCCTGGAATCGATCGGGTTCCCGGAGCCAGTGATCTCCGTGGCCATCGAGCCTCGCACTCAGGTGGACCAGGAGAAGATGATAGAGGCGTTGGATCGCCTCGCCGAGGAGGATCCAACGTTCCGGATGCGCGTGGACAGGGATACGGGCCAGACATTGATCTCCGGCATGGGAGAGCTGCATCTGGAGGTTTTGGTCGATCGCATGCTTCGTGAGTTTCGTGTCTCGGCCAGCGTGGGACAGCCGCAGGTGTCCTACCGGGAGACTATTACTGTCCCTGTGCGGTCTGAGGGCCGTTTCATCCGCCAGACAGGGGGTCACGGCCAGTACGGGCATGTGTGGCTGGAACTGGAGCCACTCGCCAAGGGAGAGGGGTATATCTTCGAGGACGAGACTTCCATGGGCGTGATTCCCAGGGAGTTCATCCCTGCCATCGATACAGGCGTACGGGAAGCTATGGCAAGCGGTGTCCTGGGCGGTTACCCAGTGGTGGATGTCAAGGTCAGGCTCGTGGGTGGCTCTTACCATGAGGAGGATTCCTCGGCCCTGGCCTTCAAGATCGCGGGCTCCATGGCTTTGAAAAGCGGCGTTCAGAAGGCCAAGCCGATCTTGCTTGAACCGATAATGAAACTGGAGGTAGTCGTACCCGAGGATTTCGTCGGCGAGGTCATGGGTGATCTCAGTTCCAGACGAGCCCAGATAGAAGGCATGGAGGCTCGGGGAGCCCTTCGGGCCGTAGGGGCGCACGCTCCGCTCGCGGAGATGTTTGGCTATGCGACCGCCTTGCGGTCGCTGACACAGGGGCGCGGGACCTTCACTATGGAGTTTGACTATTACGCCGAGGCTGTGAAGTCATACAGCTAGGCCAAGCGGCAGGGCTGAGGCGGCTGCCTTAGCCAAGCACGTCGTTCGGACTTGGAATCCGAAAAGCGATCGGTCAATGAAGGAGGACTGCTAGCATGGCGAAGGAGAAGTTTGTCAGGGACAAGCCTCACGTGAATGTGGGGACTATAGGGCATGTAGATCATGGGAAGACGACGTTAACGTCGGCGATGACGAAGGTATTGAGTTTCAAGGGGATGGCGGACTATCGGGCGTTTGACACGATAGACAATGCTCCGGAGGAGAAGGCGCGTGGATTGACGATTGCGATATCGCATGTGGAGTATCAGACGGAGAAGCGGCATTATGCGCATGTGGACTGTCCTGGGCATGCGGACTACATCAAGAACATGATCACGGGAGCGGCGCAGATGGATGGGGCGATATTGGTAGTGAGTGCGCCAGAT
>DATEXS010000225.1:0-3259 GCA_035256725.1 Anaerolineae bacterium | reverse complement strand
GCCGACGGCCTCTCCCCCTCCGAGGGTCCAGGCCAATCCTTGAGGTAGGCCGCCCAGGTAAGGTGAGGAAAGATGAGGGCGTTCTTCTTGGGTTCCCACGAGAGCAGGTACTTCAGCGGTTGGGCATTGTGCCCCGAAGCGGCGAGCCTGGCCAGATCTACCAGCTCTCGAAGCGTCTCCTCGTCTAGGGCATTGTCCTCGTAGTACCGACGATAACTCCTGCAGGTCAGCACCAGATCCTTGAGCATCCCTGCCTCCCCTATCACCGATTCGGGCGAGCGGAACCGCCACGGCTCCCCCACCATGTTAAGCCAGCCTCCAGGTTTGGTCAAGTCGTGGTCCCAGCGCACGGCAGAAAGCTACTGGACACGGGAGAGCCGGCACGCGGATTGCTCGCCCTGAGCACCCCACCGGACAGTGTCCTGCGGCTTGCTCGGGATGCATCCAGGGGTCCACGTGAATGCGCGGCCGTCGCAAGGATCTCTCCCTCCCCTTCCACGGTTGGTTCAGGCCAAGGGGGCACTCGACGATCCCTGCGATGTGGTCAGGCCTCGATCTCGTCAGGAACCCCGGCCAGGTGGAGCACCCTGAACAGCCAGGGCGCGCCCAGTGTGCCCCACATTCCCAACATCACAAAGTAGGAGAAACGAAAGGCCAGATATGGCCACGAGCCTTCCGCCAAAGGTACGACCTCCAGTGCAGCGTAGAGCGGCACCACAACCGCCGCACCCACTACAAAGCGCAAGACGCGCTGCCGCATGGGACCGGCAGGGCTGAAAGGTACATACCGGCGCGACAGGGCAAAGCCCACAGCCGCCCCGGCCAGTGTTCCCATGGCGGTGGCCACACTCTTGCCGGGGGACGACAGAAAGAGGACCAGGGGCACGCCGGCCGCCAACAGTATCTGCGAGTGTAGCTCTAGCTCCGCCAGTCGCCGCTCCAGGCCCCCCTGCACAGCCAGGTACAGGGCCAACGACAGACCCCCAATGGCCCAACCGGCGACTATGTCTTGAGGGAAGTGCACACCCAGGTAGACACGAGAGAAACCCACGAGCGCGGCCAGCAAGGCCACCAGGACCCACAGCCATGGTCTGCGCGCCCAGGCCGCGATGGCCCCCCAAAACACCACAACGAACTGCGCATGGCCACTGGGTAGCCCATAGCCCTCGAACCAGGCCAGCTGCAAACTGGGGTCGAAATCGCTGGGGCGTGGTTGGTGGAACAGGTCCTTCAGCACAGTGTTGAGTTGGCTCGACAGGAGAAGGAAGATGCCCACTCTTGCGCCCAGGCGCACGTCCACGCACCACAGCAGCAAAGGCAGCATCAGCACGTAGAATTGGGGCTGACCCAGAAACGTAAAGGCACCAAAGAACAGGTGCAGGGCAGGATGAATCTGCTGCATAGCAGCAATGAAATCGAGACTCCAACTGGTCAGAGGGTCCACGTGATCCCTTCCCTGATTGGGGAGACGGAGCGGTGATCTGGGGTGCAGGCCCAGCTTCGGACTGGACTATACTACATGGTGATTGCGTTCACAATATCCAACTGGCCTCCCACGCGCAGTCGAGGAGGCACAGGAATCAGCCTCGACAACGTCTCGACACCGGTGGTATAATACCGCTCAGCCATCCCTGGAAACGACGAACCAATCTCTGAAGCCTCGGGCCAATTGCTGAATGGTCGTGAGCCAAGGGCGCTGAACGAGTGACTGTCGGCGATCACTTCTGCTCTTATTGTTTTCTGGAGGTTTAGCTATGCAGCCGTTCGAGAAACTCGGCGCGTTTTACCTCGGCAAGGAATACGACCTGGCCAAGGGCGAAATCCTCGATAGCCTGGTGATGTACGATGCCCGGGACCTGACCACCCACGCAGTGTGCGTGGGCATGACCGGCTCAGGGAAGACCGGGTTGTGCATCGACCTGCTGGAGGAGGCCGCCATCGACAGCGTCCCCGCCATCCTCATCGATCCCAAGGGCGACCTCACCAACATGCTGCTCACCTTCCCCGAGTTGCGTCCGGAGGACTTTCAGCCATGGGTCAATGTAGACGACGCCAGGCGCAAGGAGATGAGTGTCGAGGAGTACGCCAAGTCCACCGCCGAGACCTGGAAGAAGGGCCTGGCCGACTGGGGAGAGGGGCCGGAGCGCATCCGCATGCTCAAGGAAAGCGCCGACTTCTCCATCTACACCCCGGGTTCCGACGCCGGCCTGCCGGTCTCCATCCTGGCCTCCCTCGCAGCTCCCGGCTTGAGTTGGGACGAGGAACAGGAACTGCTCCGCGAGCAGATCCAGGGCACCGTCAGCGCCCTGCTGGGCCTGGCGGGGATCGAGGCCGACCCGATCCAGAGCCGTGAGCACATCCTCCTCTCCAACATCTTCGAGCACTTCTGGCGTCGGGGAGAGGACCTGGACCTCACCCGGCTGATAACCGCCATCCAGTCACCTCCGGTGCGGCAGATAGGGGTCTTCGACGTGGATACCTTTTTCCCCGAGAAGGAGCGCTTTGGCCTGGCTATGTCGCTGAACAACATCATCGCCGCCCCTGGGTTCCAGTCCTGGCTTGAGGGAGAACCTCTGGACCCTTCGAGCCTGCTCTACACTCCTGAAGGCAAGCCGCGACACAGCATCTTCTATATCGCCCACCTCAGTGATGCGGAGCGGATGTTCTTCGTGACCCTGCTCCTGGAGCAGGTGGTGACCTGGGTTCGCCAGCAGTCCGGGACCACCAGCTTGCGAGCCCTGCTCTATTTCGATGAGGTCTTCGGCTTCTTCCCTCCGGTGGCAGAGCCGCCATCGAAGCGCCCTCTGCTGACCCTGCTCAAGCAGGCGCGCGCCGTCGGATTTGGAGTGGTGCTCACCACACAGAACCCGGTGGATCTCGACTACAAGGGCCTGACCAACGCCGGCACCTGGTTCATCGGCACACTCCAGACAGAGCGCGACAAGATGCGCGTGCTCGACGGGCTGGAGTCGGCCAGCGCGGAGGCCGGCGGCGCCCTCAAGCGCCAGGACCTGGACCGCATCATCTCCGCGCTCCGTTCGCGCGTCTTTCTCCTCCACAATGTCCACCAAGATCGCCCGGTTATCTTCCAGACGCGATGGGCCATGAGCTACCTGCGCGGCCCCCTCACCCGGACCCAGGTGCGCGATCTGATGGCAAACAGGAGAAAGGCAACAGTGCCCAGCACCACTGAAACAGGGAGAGGCCCTTCAGTACGTCAGGGTGTGGCGACAGCCGCGGCGGACACCAAAGTGCTTGA
>DATEXS010000224.1:0-10748 GCA_035256725.1 Anaerolineae bacterium | reverse complement strand
TGTCTTCGCAGAGGAACCGCCGCCCGCCGATCATCCTCTGCTCCAACTGCCCAACATGATTGCCACTCCTCATATCGGCGGGAACACTCACGAGATAGCGGTGCACCAGTCAAGGATGGTGGTCTCTGATCTGGAGCTCCTGTTTCGTGGTGAGAGGCCACTGCACATCGTGAATCCGGAGACCCTGACCAGGTTCCGATGGCCGCAGGGAGCCATTGGAACGAAGACCTAGGAAGCAGCGGGTTCTCCTTGAGGACGGGTGGAAGGCTAGGAGGTCAGTTGATGGCGGGTTACGAGTCTGCGGAAGAGATGGCGAAGGTCATCGACCGATGGTTGGAGTTGATAGCGGAAGACCGCGCGGTTGCCGATGGTAGCAGGGGATATGACGTGTCCGTCGAGTTTGAGATAGAGGACCTCGATCTCTTCTTCTATACTCACTTTCACGACGGCAGCTTCACCGGCGGCGTGGTGGAGTTTCCCGACGAGGCCATGGTGGAGCTGTGCCTGTCCAGCGCGGTGTTCGACGGCATGTTCAGCGGCGAACTGGATGCCACGACGGCGGCCATGTCAGGGGACCTGGCCTTCGCCGGGGATATATCGGCGGCCATGGGACTGCAAAGCTTGCAGGAGGATTTGAACCGCCTGTACCTGGTGGCCCGGCGGGAGTCTGCTTAGGTGCCCGCCGAAGGTTATCTGCTCGGCTGGGACGTCGGCAGTGGTACATGCCGCTGCCTCCTGGTTGATGGACAAGGGCAGCAGGTCGCTCTGAGCCGGGGCCGGGCGCGGACCATGGCGGTCGAAGGAGTGCCGGGTAGCTGGGAGTTCGACCACCGGCAAATGTGGGAGACCTTCGTGGGGCTGACCAGGGAGGCCCTCCAGGCTGTACCTGCGGAGAGGGTGCTCGCCCTCAGCGTCACGAGTTTTCGCGACGGTATGGTCTTCCTCGATGCTCAAGGTGAGGTGCTGTACGCAGGGACCAATCGCGATGGGCGGGCTGTGGCTCAGGGATTCGAGATGGCCCAGCGACACGGAGAGGCCATCTATCGGCGCACTGGCCGCTGGCCGCTGGGCATGGACGGCGCAGCTCATTTGCTGTGGATGAGGAAGTCGCGGCCAGACGTCTACCAGGCCATCGACAAGGTGCTGATGGTCGGCGACTGGCTGCTCTACCGGCTGTGCGGCGTTTACTGCTCCGAGCCCACTAATGCCTCCTCTTCCCTTCTGTTTGATGTGGGCCAGAGACGCTGGTCTGCGGAGATCGCGGGACTCCTGGAATTGCCTCTGGAGATCTTCCCGCCCGTCTTCACGCCAGGCGCGGTTGTCAGCGGACTCAGCCATAATGCAGCCACCGAGCTTGGCCTGGTCTACGGCACGCCTGTGGTGGTGGGACTGGCTGATACCCAGGCTGCGTGTCTGGCCTGTGGCGCACTGAATGAAGGGGACACTGTCGCCATCGCCGGGACTACGATGCCCTTGCAGATGACCGTGGCAGAGCCCTTGATGGACGAGGAACACCGCACCTGGACGGGGGCGCACGCCCTGGAGGGGCTGTGGAGTCTGGAGAGCAGCGCGGGATTGGCAGGCATCGCCTACGATTGGCTGTGGGAGGCCTTCGGAGATGGCGAGACCTCGGCTCAGGCGTATGCTCTGCTGTCGGCTGAAGCCGAGAAGGAGCGGCCGGGATCCGTGATTTCTTTCGTTGGCCCGTGGATCGCTGATCACGGCCGCCTGCAGTTTCCGCCCCGGGTAGGGTTCCTGGCCCCTTTCCCCATGACCCTTGATCCTCCATTGACCAGAGCGAAGATGGCCAGGGCGGTTCTGGAGAACATCGCCTTCGCCCTTTTGGGCAACCTGGCCCAGCTAGAGGAGATCTCGGGTAAGACGGTGGAATCTTTGTCAGTCTGTGGAGGATTGAGCAAGTCGAAGGTGTTCAATCAAACGGTAGCCGACGTGTGCCAGATACAGCTGTGGGTGCCGGAGGAGAGTGAGTCTTCGGCTTTGGGCGCAGTGATGTGTGCGGCTGTCGGGGCTCAGGTGTATGACGACCTGGCCCAGGCTGCTCGGGCTATGGGGCAGAGGGGCGAGGTTGTGGAGCCGGATCCTGTCCTGCGAGGCACTTATCGCACCCTGTACAAGCGATGGTTGAAGACCTACCGTACCCTCCTCCGTGGCTAGGGTGACGAAGGCTGCGTAGACGGGCAGCGGAATGGAGATCGGAGTCATCACCGGGCGAGAGGTTTTCATATGTCAGGAGATCTCAGGGATCAGATCATCGACGTCGTTGAGGAGCTGTACGAAGCGGGCCTGATCACGCCCAAGGGCGGCAACGTCAGCGTCCGCATACCGGACAGTGAAGAGCTGTGGATCACGCCCACGCAACTCTACAAGGGCGGCCTGACCAAAGAGAAGCTGATCAGGGTGGACCTCCAGGGCAAAAAACTGGAGGGGCGTGACAGGCCCTCGGTGGAGCTGCCCATGCATCTGGAAATCTACCGCAGCAGAAAAGACGTGGGGGCTGTGGTCCACACCCACGCACCGATGGCCACGGTGGTCGGGCTCTACGACGAACCTATACCCCCCATCACTATCGAGGCCCTGGCTCTCGGGTGCGTGCCCACAATCCCCTTCCTCCTCTCCGGAACCAAAGAGCAGTCCCAGGCTATCACCGAGGCGCTGGGAGACGGTCCTGGGGTCTTGCTTCGGAACCATGGTCTGATGACCGTGGGCAAGGACCTCCGAGAGGCAGCCAGCAGGGCCCAAATACTGGAGTTTGCTGCGCGGACCGTCGTGCTCTGTCGCCTTCTTGGGGGAGTGCCGACGGTGATACCGGACAAGCTAGCTGAGTTCCTGAAGAAGATCGTGAGCTAACCGGAATCCACGTGGCGGTCACCGGAAGGGGAGATGGGTTCACAGCCTAGTCGACCAGTTCCCAGTTCCTGCCCCAGCCTTGGCTCAGTGTTTGGACTTGGTGGCCTTCCTTCTGGAGGAGGGTGGCGAACTCGCCAACGTGATCATCTCCGCAGAGGAAAAGCACCCGATTGCCTTCAGCGGCGACAATCCGCTGTAGCCAGATGCGCATGCGCTGTTCGTCGCAGGATACTCCGAGGCTGTTGCGTTCTTTGCTGTCGGGATCGCAGAAGCGGTGCGAGATCCCCCGACTGTTGGCAACGCTCTGGCCAGTGCAGCGCCTGGAGTTGCTGATCCTGAGCGCCTCTTCGTTCAACTCCTCTGCCAACAGCTCAATCTGGAGGCATCCGCACGCGTCTTCAAGGTATCCTGGTAACTCAAGGAGTCTCTTGGTCCACTCGGCTCCAGGCGACGAAGGCCACCACTGAATCCTGTGGTTGACGCCTACAATGTACACATCCATGGGCTACCGTGCCGGCGAGTGGGGTCAACGCAGACGCACCGACCTTACTGCCACTGCGGTGTTCGCCTCTGGGATAGCCAGCAGGGTGAACGGCTCCGGACTAGCCTCCGCTTTGCCTAAGCGAAAAGAGCTTCGAGCTCTTTTCCTTCAAGGGTCTCTACTTCGATGAGCTTCGAGGCCAGATTGACTAGTTTGTCCTTGTTCTCGCGCAGGATGCGCTGCGCTGTCTCATGGGCGTCGCTGATCAGGCGACGCACCTCCTCGTCTATCAATCGCGCGACTTCCTCGCTATAGTTCCGCTGCTCTCCGATTTCCCTGCCCAAGAAGACCAACTCCTCTTTGTGCCCGAAGGTCAATGGTCCGAGCTTATCGCTCATGCCGTACTCGGTGACCATTTTGCGAGCCAGCTTCGTGGCCCGCTCGAGGTCGCTGCTGGCGCCGGTGGTTACGTCTTCGAAGACGATCTCCTCGGCCGCCCTGCCACCCAGCAAGCCGGCCAACTCGTCTTTGAATTTGGATCGTTGCTTGAGATAGCGATCATCCTCAGCAATGGGCATGGTGTAACCGAGAGCCATCCCTCTGGCCACTATGGAAACCTTGTGAACCCGGTCGCAGCCTGGCAGGGCGTTCATCACCAGCGCATGACCAGCCTCGTGGTGGGCGATGATCTCCTTCTCCTCGTTGCTGATGAGGCGGCTCTTACGCTCCGGCCCGGCGATCACTCTCTCCACGGCCTCCTGGAGTTCATCCATGCCCAAGGCGTTCTTGTCACGGCGCGCGGCAAGGATGGCTGCCTCATTGAGCAGATTCTCGATATCGGCACCCGAGAAGCCGGCCGTTTGCTTGGCAATCACCGCCAGGTCCACTTCGTCCGCCAAGGGCTTGCCCTTGGCATGAATCCCCAGAATGGCCTTGCGTCCAATCATGTCCGGCAGGTCCAGTATGACCCGGCGGTCGAAGCGACCCGGCCGCAGGAGAGCGGGGTCCAATATATCGGGGCGGTTGGTAGCGGCCATAACGATGACGTTCGTGTCGGTGTCGAAACCGTCCATCTCCACCAGGATCTGGTTCAAGGTCTGCTCTCGCTCATCGTGGCTTCCGCCAAGCCCGGCACCTCGGTGACGTCCCACCGCATCTATCTCGTCCACAAACACTATGCAGGGCGAGTTACGCTTGGCCTGGTCGAAGAGGTCCCTCACGCGGGAGGCACCCACTCCCACGAACATCTCTACGAACTCCGAACCGCTGATGCTGAAGAAAGGCACCTCCGCTTCTCCCGCGACCGCTCGGGCCATCAGGGTCTTGCCGCAACCGGGCGGCCCTACCATCAGCACCCCCTTGGGAATGCGGGCCCCCAGCGCACTGAACTTGTCAGGCTCCTTGAGGAACTCCACCACCTCCTTGAGTTCCTCTTTGGCCTCCTCCACCCCGGCCACATCTTCGAAGGTTACCGTGGGCTGGTCTCCGGAGAACATCCGGGCCCGGCTCTTGCCAAAGGCCATAGCCTGGCTGTTGCCTGACTGTGCCTGTCGCATCATGAAGAGCAGCAGACCTCCGATCAGCAACAGGGGCAAGAAGGAGGAGAGAATGGCGACCCAGCTGCCCCATTCACTGGGGCTCTGTACCTCTATGGTGACCGCATTCAGCATCTCCTGGGTCACGCCCAGGTTCGTCAGTACCTCGGTAAGGTTGGCCCCGGTTTCCTTGCGAGACATTACCTCAGCCCCGCTGGTGCGGGTGATCTTCAGGTCATCGCCCGAAATGACGATAGAACTGATTCTGCCGTTCTTGATGTCTTGGGCGACGGTGGTAATGGGCACCGGCGCCACGCTGGTGGATGCGCTGTACACATTATAGAAAAGGGCCGCTACGATCACGGTGATGATCAGGTAGATCAGCCCGTTCCTTACCCATCTCGAACTCACTCTTGGTCCTCCGCACAAAAGGGGCGTGGCGCGGCGCCGTCACGCGGCGCAGGCCTGACCCCTCGCTGCTCAGTTGACTGCAATTATATTATACCATAGAGTGGGGCGGAAAGCTAGGGTCTTGGCTCGGGCGAGCCCGGCACCGGCACCGCGCGCTAGGCATCAGGAACGGCCAACGGGGCAGACGACTTGGTTGTCCATCGGGCATGTCTGCGCTCTTCAGGGCAGCGGGTGGGTCTCCGGACGGGACCACCTGGTTGGTTATCCACATCTCGCTGGGGGGCGATGCCGGAGATCTGGGGCTCACGCGAAGTAGCGCAGGAACACCGCCAGCCACAGAGGAATCAAGCCCAGCACGGCGACCACGGCCACGATTCCTATCATACAGCCCGGCACGTCTAGCCCAGGGCGAGCCTCCTCTTGAACGGAGTCGTACCGTTCCTTCGGCATCGCCCGACCAAAGTCTGGCGATGGGCGTCGTTCTTCCTGGATCAGAGGCTCTGGTGGCCCCTCGGGGGCGGGGTGGCGTATGAACTCCTGGTGCCCACTCCTCGATAGATGGTCGCGCAGGGCTGCCGCCAGTTCGTTGGCCCTGCGATAGCGGTTGCTCGAGCTCTTGGCCAGGGCGGTCTGGATGAGGCCGCTGAGGGAACTGGACACCTCGGGGTTGAGCCGGTGGACCGGCACTGGCTCCTGCCTGATATGCTGCTCGGCGATCTCATCGAAGCGTTCTCCGATGAAGGGTGGTCGCCCCGCCACCATCTCGTACAGGATTACCCCAATGGTGTATACGTCTGAGGTGGCGCTTGGCCGGCGTCCCATAAGTTGCTCCGGCGAGAGGTAACGAGCGGAGTAGGGAGATCGCGGATGTTCCTCCGGCTGACGCGTGACCGGGCTCTCCATGACCTGAAAGTCGGACACCTTGACCTGTCCGTCGCGGCCCAGGAGGATGTCGTGAGGAGACAGGTGTCCATGGATGTACCCCGAGCTGTGAGCTGCGGCCAATGCCTGGCAGATCGAGAGGCCGATGTTTACCGCCTCTGCTGAGTCCAAGAGAGGCTCGTGAGCGAGGACGAATTCCAAACTCTGCCCCTCGACGTATTCTGTGACCACATAGTGAAGGTCGCGATCGCTGCCCATGTCGTAGATAGCGACGACGTTGGGATGTGTCAGTGCGGCCATGGCCCGGGCGGCACGGTGGAAGTAATCGACGTAATCTGCATCGGCGGAGTAAGGATCGCGCAAGGTCTTGACCACAACGATGCGGTCCAGCAGGGTATCCTGTGCCTTGTAGGCCACGGTGTGCTCACCACGGCCCAGCTCGCTGAGATGGCGATAGCGGCCCTTGAGCAGGTTCTCCGACATCGTCGCCCCCTGGGCATCACGCGTATGCCCGACTCCAATATCATTTTATGCTCCTGAGAGCCCTCTGTCAACCTCCTGGGTTGGGGTGTGTAACACCGAGTGATTGTCGGGCATGCGAACCGGCCCGCCTTGGACGCAGGATTTCGCACATCCCAGCAGAGGGTCCTTCAGGCCCAGGGCGCGGCCCTGGACACGCTCGTTATCCGCCTGACATCTGGTTGCTATTCACCATCCCCGCTCGGGTCTTGTCAAAGGGAACGTATCTGCTATAATCTGGCCGATGCCTACCACTCTAGACCGATACGTCGCCCAGGTGGAAGAGCGCCTGGCGAACGCCGATGAGACGACCGCCAATCCTGTCCTCGTAATGCTTACTGGTTTGCCCGGCACTGGAAAGTCCCATCTCGCTCGCCGCCTTGCTGAGGTGCTGCCCTTTGTGATCATTGAGAGCGATCAGGTGCGGAAAACGCTCTTCCCAGAGTGTGATTACACCGGCGAGGAGAGCCATTGGGTCCACCGCACATGCCACGCCGTGATCGAGAAGCTGTTGCGCAAGGGGGTTCGGGTCATCTACGACGCCACTAATCTTCACGAGCGCCATCGGGAGCAGGTGTATCGGCTCGCCGACGAGACACAAGTCAAGCTGCTCGTGGTCAAGGTAGTGGCCCCCGAAGCGGTTGCGTCGGCCCGCTTGCAGGGCAGACATGATGACGGTACAGACAAAGAGGACGGCTCCGACGCCGACTGGAGGGTTTATCGGCGGATGGCGCGCGACGTGGACCCCATTGCGCGCAACTTCGTGGTGGTGGATACGGGCAAAGACCTAAGCAGGGCGATCACCAAACTTCTACGACTGATGAGGCCCTAGGCAGGCTCTGTGAAGTACGTCACCGTTCTACTCATGTTTGTTCCGGTTAGCATCGTCGGCTCTCTGCTGCACGGGGACCAGCGGCTGGTGTTCTTCAGTTCGGCCCTGGGAATAGTCCCTCTCGCCTGGATTCTAGGTGAAGCCACCGAGGAGCTAGCTGCTCGCACGGGCCCACGGGTGGGAGGGCTGCTCAACGCCACTCTGGGTAACGCCGCCGAGTTGATCATCACCGTCTTCGCCATTCGCGAGGGACTCCTGGAACTGGTCAAGGCCTCCATCACCGGTTCTATTCTGGGCAATCTCCTGCTGGTGCTAGGCCTGAGTGTGTTTCTGGGCGGACTGCGCAACGGGACTCAGCGCTTTGTTCGGTCCGAAGCGGGGCTCAACGCCACGATGATGACCTTGGCCATCATTGCTTTGATCATCCCCTCCATTTTTGGCCACGCCATCGAGGTGAAAGACCATATGGGGGTGGAGTGGCTAAGCCTCGGTGTGGCTGTGGTGATGATGGGCATCTATATCCTCAGCCTGGTCTACTCCTTCGTCTCCGCTCGAGGCGAGGAGGTCAGCGAGGGGCACGCGGAGCCGGCGTGGAGCCCTCGAAAGGCAGCGCTGGTGCTGGTAGTCGCGGCGGTCTTTGTGGCCTGGTTGAGTGAGATTCTGGTGTCGGCGGTGGAGCCGGTAATCGCCTCCCTGGGCATCACGGAGTTCTTCCTGGGGGTGATTATTATCCCCCTGGTGGGGAACGTGGCGGAACACCTGGTGGCAGTGCAGGCCGCCTGGAAAAACAGGATGGAGCTGAGCTTGGCCATCTCCTTCGGTTCCAGCATGCAGATCGCTCTCTTCGTGGCCCCTCTGCTGGTGTTCGTCAGTCTGGCCATGGGGCACCCGCTGACCCTGAGCTTCAACCAGTTCGAGCTACTGGCCCTGGGCGCTGCAGTGGGCATCGCAGGTCTGATCTCCCTCGATGGGGAATCCAACTGGCTGGAGGGAGCACAATTGCTGGCGGTCTATGCGATTGTGGCGCTGGCCTTCTTCTTCCTTCCTACCGGAGGCGCATAGGCGCCCCATGCCGGTTGGGTGCGCCATTGGGCAGGCTGGATAACGGCCCGGCGCACGGCCAAAGTCCAACAGGCTACCTGGTGCCCAGAGCTACCTCCAGCTTCAGCTCTGCCCCTTCTCTAACCACGGTCATGTCCACGCTTTGTCCAGGCTCGAAGCGCATCAGAATATTCAGCAGGCTGTTCTGTTCGTCGATAGCCTGATCGCCGATGCTGGTGATGATGTCGCCAGGGCGTAGTCCGGCCTTGTCGGCGGGTCCCCCGGCCTGGACGGCCTGTACGTAGGCTCCGAACTCGACCGGGAGGTTGTAAGCGGATGCCTCACGAGGGGTAATAGGCACCCAGTCCACCCCCAGGAAGGGCCTTCGTACCTTTCCGAACTCGATCAACTGCGCCGCCACTTCCTTGACCACATTGCTGGGGATAGCGAAGCCCAATCCCTCCGCTACCGCGCCGCCTGTCCCAGTACCTCTGACAATAGCGGTGTTGATCCCTACTACCTGGCCCAGTACGTTGGCCAGGGGGCCTCCACTGTTGCCCTGATTGATCGCCGCATCGGTCTGGATCAAGCCCTCCATGGTGAGTCCGCCTCCCACCTCCAGACGGCGGTCCAACGCGCTGACCACGCCCACGGTGACCGTGCCTTTGAAGGACCCCAGCGGACTGCCGATGGCGATGACTGGCTCGCCGGTCTGGAGGGTTGCCGAATCGCCAAACTCAGCCGCCGCGGGTACAGATCCTTGCACCCTCAGGACGGCCAGGTCCGAGAAGGCGTCTGCACCCACCAGCGTGGCGGGGACCTTTGTGTCGTCGGCGTAGATGACCTCCAGGCTCTGGCTGTTCTCCACCACGTGGTTGTTGGTGACCAGATATCCGTCTGTGCTGAAGATCACCCCTGAGCCGGAGGCCTGGGGTTCCAGGATCTGCCCAAAGAACCCGCGTTGAGGAGGCAGGGTATTGATCACCGTTACCACGGCCGGCTTCACCTTCTCCACAGCGGAGATCATGGCCGAGTCTTGGGTCAGGGTAAGGTAGGTAGTAGCAGGCGTCGCAGCCGCCTGTGGTGTGGTCACTGGTGCGGGGGTCCGGAAGCTGGCCGCTGTGTAGCCGGCAAAGCCACCCGCGATGGCACCAGCCACTGTCCCCAGCAAGACAGCGATGACCACGATCACGATACCAAGCGTATGCCGGCAGCCGCTCTTCTGCGTGCCCTCACTCATACTTTCGCCTTCCTTCTAGTCAACGATCTATCCAGATGGGGCAGGTGTGAAAACAGGCGGTTAGTCCCGAGAGCCCCCCGACGGAGGTGCGAAGCGCATGTTTGGTTGTAGTTCATGGTAGAAGATGCCCAGATAGGCCACGACTTGGCCTTGTTCGTCTGTGTTCCGCTCCAGGGTGACCTCCACCTGCAAGACATCGATTCCGTCGTTCATGCGCAGGAAGGTCAGCAGTATCTCATCCCCGGGCTCGTGTGCGCGCACCAACTGTGACAATTCGTGCTCTGGATCCAGAGCCTTGCCATCCACTGCAATAATGACATCCTCAGGCTCTATCCTGGCGTCCTCGGCCGGGCCGCCTGTCACAACCTGAGTCACCACAACCGGTCTCAGGATGCCCCCAAGTGCGGGAGCCAGCTCACGCGGCTGAGTGGTCCATGGCCACCATCGTTCGCGCGGCTCTGGCCAGGTCTCTGAAGGTGGGGCAGGCGCTTCTTGCGGTTCCCCTGGCGCTTCAAGAGCCGCGTAGCGACTACCCAGGTAGCCGATCAGGCTGCCTACCGCGGCACCCGCCGTGAGCAGCAGGGAACACATAGCCAGTATGCCCAGAGCGATGCCGAGCCATACCAGAGGCTTCCTCATCAGAGGTTCTCCGTTCCCGCCTAGGATGTGACTCCTCAGTAGTATTATACCAAAAGGTGCGTTGTTGGGGGGAGAAAAGGGAAGACTGGAAAGGATACGTCACGCCAGTACAGGCGGCACCCTATGGGGCACCTTCGGGCGCCTAGTGAGGACGGTGATCGTGTAGATGAGAAGCGAGAAGGGCAGGATGATCGAAGGCGACCTGTGTATTGGCGTTCTATGTCCCATGGTCGGTCTTGGTGACGCGCAAGACGCGGAGATCAGAGCAAGGACCTGCGCCGCAGGTCCCACGTGGCCAGG
>DATEXS010000223.1:0-8900 GCA_035256725.1 Anaerolineae bacterium | reverse complement strand
GTCGTCCAGGACGGTGTGGCCGGGCGCCCGCTGCTCCATAAACTCGGTGAAGACGCCGCATTCGTAGGCGGCCTTCCAGTCAGAGGTCATCTCCTGGAAGATGAGGTCCCGCATGGACTTGCCTTGCCAGAAGGGGAGGATGGTCTCCTCGTAGAGCCCACGGGTCTCCGAACTGACGACGAAAGGGGTCTTCTCCCTGGAGTTGAGGATATGCAAATCCTCCAGGTTGTGGCAGCATAGCTCCGGGTAGGTGGGCGCGGCCTTGGGGGCGGGCCCTTTCTCGCCCACGATCAACTCCCCGTCGTTGATGCAGATGCTCTTGAGCTCTAGAAGGTACTTGAAGGCCAGGGCGCGCCGTACGGGGGCGGATACCGGCCCCAGGTCCTGGCGGTAGAACTCGGTGATCAACTCCGCCCGCTCGGCGGAGAGGGTGGGCACGGCGTCGAGACTCTGTTGTCGCAGCCGGGCGACCCTGTCACTCATGGTCATAGCCTCAACCTCCGATCCGCACCTGGAGCCCCAGCTCAGTCAGGGAGCGCGCGATCTCTTCCAGCCTCTCTTGCGGCGGGCGACGAAGCCCAGGCAACCGGTAGGGCATGCCCAGTCTGGCGTACTTGTCCTCCGCCGTAGGATGATAGGGCAGAAGATCGACCCTTTGTACCGCTGGAAGGGCGGCTGCCAGAGCGCCCAGGGCCTGGATGTTCTCGGGATGATCGTTGATCCCGGGGATCACGGGCACGCGGATGATGATGCTCTCTCCTGCCTGGGACATTGCCTGGAGATTGTCCAGGGCGGTCTCGTTAGACGATCCGGTGTACAGTTCGTGCTGGCCGGGGTCCGCCAGCTTCAGGTCGTAGAGGAACAGGTCCACGTATTCCCGAACTGCCTCCAGGCTCTCCCAGCTCGACTGGCCGGAAGTGTCCACAGCGGTGTGAATACCTCGGTCCCGGCAGGACTGGAGAGCGGCGAGCAGGAAATCTGGTTGGAGCAACGGTTCACCGCCCGAGAAGGTCACCCCACCTCCAGATTGATCGTAGAAGGCGATATCGCGTTCGATCTCGCCCATGAGCTCCGCGACGGTGACCTCCCGGCCTGCCATCTCGCGAGCCTCCGCGTAGCATACCTCGATGCACGACCCGCAGACGGAGCATCTCTCCAACTCTGTGATCACCAGGTCCCCATCCATAGACACAGCGCCCTGCGGGCAAACTTCGGCGCAGGCACCGCAGCGGAGGCAGCGGTCGGGCCGGTAAACGAGCTGGGGAAGGGGCGATTGTCCCTCGGGGTTGTGGCACCACCAACACTGCAGCGGACACCCTTTGAGGAACACTGTGGTGCGGATGCCTGGGCCGTCGTGGATGGAGTATCTCTTCACGTCGAAGATGATGCCCGTGGTCAAGATCGTCACCTTCTCGGCCAAAATGCTGGCCACCAGCGAACGCGAGGGGACAGAGGTCGGTGCGACCTGCTCGCCGGAGGGCTCTGGCCTGCCCGATGGGATTGTAGCCGCTGGCCGCGGTGGGGGCAAGGATACGCTAGTGCTGAGGGGACCCGCGCAGGTGGTGGCGACTCAGGCCCAGATGACTTACACTTGGGTGTCAGGCACGTGGACGATGCGTCTGTCCCGGCCACCTGGCGGAGCTCACTTCTGTTTAGTCGTCTGGCTCTGAGTGGAGGCGGCATGCACACGCAGGACTACATCGCGATCGAAGACCGGTACAACGCCCACAACTATAAGCCACTGGACGTGGTGTTGGAGCGCGGCGACGGGGTCTGGGTTTGGGACGTAGAGGGCAAGAAGTACCTGGATTGTCTCAGTTCTTATTCGGCCCTCAACCAGGGTCACAATCACCCGCGTATACGCCAGGCTATGCTGGAGCAGGCCGCCAAGCTGACGCTCACCGGGCGGGCTTTCCGCAACGATCAACTGCCTCTGTTCGCCAAGGAGCTCTGCGAGCTCACCGGCTACGAGATGATGCTGCCCATGAACAGCGGCGCCGAGGCGGTGGAGACTGCGCTTAAGGCGGCACGCAAGTGGGGTTATGAGGTCAAGAAGGTGCCCGACGGCCAGGCGGAGATCATCGCCTGTGCAGGGAACTTTCACGGGCGCACCATCACCATCGTGGGCTTCTCCACGGAAGAGCAGTACAAAGATGGTTTCGGCCCCTTCACCCCCGGCTTCGTCACCGTGCCCTATGGTGATGCCGGTGCCCTGGAGGCAGCGGTCACCGCCAACACCGTGGCCTTCATGGTGGAGCCCATCCAGGGCGAAGGAGGGGTGATTCTGCCCCCGGAGGGGTATCTGAAGGAGGCGCGGGAGATCTGCGACCGCCACGAGATTCTGCTCATCGCCGACGAGATACAGACCGGTTTGGGCCGAACGGGCAAGCTCTTCGGCTGCGACTGGGAGGATGTGCGGCCCGATATCGTTGCCGTGGGCAAGGCTTTATCCGGAGGGTTCTACCCCATTTCAGCCGTGCTGGCGGACCGCGGCGTCCTGGGGTTGTTTAGCCCGGGAGACCACGGCTCCACTTTCGGAGGCAATCCGCTGGGCGCGGCCGTGGCTCGGGAGGCCTTGAGGGTCCTGGTGGACGAAGGCCTGATCGAGAACGCCCGGGTGTTGGGCGAGTATCTGCTGGGGCGGCTCCAGCGTTTAGAGAGCGAGCACGTTGTGGAGGTAAGGGGGCGAGGCTTGCTTACCGGTGTGGAGCTGAAGCCGGAGGCGCGGGGGGCACGGCGGTTTGCAGAGGCCTTGAAAGACGAGGGCGTGCTCTGCAAGGAGACCCACGTCAACGTGCTGAGATTCGCTCCTCCCCTGGTGATCACCCAGGAGGAACTGGACTGGGCGCTGGAGCGTATCGACAGGGTCCTCACCGGGCTGTGAGCTAGATGCAGACTTTGCTGTGGGGCTGTTCCTCCCTGGTTTTCATCTTTGGCGGTTTCCCCTGATGCTCCGCTCCTATCACTTCCTGAGGAGGTCCTGACAGTGAATCAGGTTGCGCGCGGGGACCTGGTCTCCCTGGTTGAGCCGTACCAGGCCCCCATGTTCTCCTTCTGCCAGCGGTTGGTGCAGACGCCAAGCCTTCCGGGTGAGGAAGGGGACGTCGCGAGGCTGGTGAAAAGAGAGATGGAGTCCCTTGGCTACGACGAGGTTTGGACCGACGATTGGGGCAACGTGATCGGTCTGCTGCGGGGCCAGAGCAAGGGACGTTCGCTGATGTTCAACGGCCACCTGGACCACGTAGACCCCGGGAAGGCCGATGAGTGGGCCTACCCGCCCTACGGTGGCGAGATCCACCATGGGCGCATCTTCGGGCGGGGGGTTGCGGACATGAAGGGGCCACTGGCGGCCATGGTCTACGCAGTGGGGGCGCTGGCCCAGGGAGGTCTCCGTCCCTCTGGGGACCTGTACGTGGCAGCCGTGGTGCAGGAAGAGGTGGGCGGACTGGGCACTCAGAAGCTGGTGGAGAGTGTGCGCCCCGATCTCGCAGTCGTCGGTGAGGCCACCAGCAACCAGCTTGCCCGAGGGCACAGAGGGAGGATCGAAGTAGTGGTCCGGGTGCGAGGCAGGTCGGTCCATGCCAGCGTCCCGGAGCAGGGGGTGAACCCCCACCACGTGCTGGCCCGGTTCATCCAGCGCCTGGAGACGCTGCCGCTGGCGCGGGAGCAGACCTATGGAGGCTCCAGCGTGGCCCCGACCACGTATCACACGGATCAGCAGAGCAGTAACGTCATCCCTGGCGAGGCCCGGCTGCACCTGGACTGGCGAAACCTGCCCGGTGAGGGCCTGGAGGAGGTCCTGGCCCAGCTTCAGCCACTGCTGGAGGGGTGCCTCTCTGAGGTCAGGGGTAGCGAGGGCGAGTTGGCCGTGTTTACACACGACCTTTCCACCTACACTGGACGCAGGGAGACCTTCCCGGCGTTGTTCCCCTCTTTCGGTCTGGCTGGTGACCATCCTCTGGTGCGCCAAGGGCGCCGTATCTTGGAGGGCGCTCTGTCTCGGCCTGTGGAGGTGATCGTCTGGCGGTTCGCCACTGACGGCGGTCACCTGATGGAGGCGGGAGTGCCCACCATCGGCTTTGGCCCGGCGGAGGCCGGGCAATTGCACACGGTGGGGGAGAGTGTGCCGCTGGAGATGTTGAGAGAGGGGCTGCTGGGATACACGGCTCTGGCTCTCCATCTGAGCGGGGACTAGCTGAGTCAACATCCTTTGCCTTGGGGCCACTTTCGACATCTGACCTATGCCGATAGTCCATTGGCCCAACGCGTGTGGGCGTCACCACGATCAGGTTCACCTTGCTGCCCCGGGGCCAACTAGGCAAGCATCCTGAGTAGGTGCCGAACGTAGTGAGGCACCGTATCGAAGGACGCGGCCCCGTGAGGGTGTTTTCTGGCTTGTCAACCCAAATGCTTCGATACAGCCTTCGGCCTACTCAGCATGCTAGACTAGTTTATCCGTGTCCTTGCGCTGCACGAGTGCCAAGAGAGCATCCTGAGTAGCGGCCGAACAGAGTGAGGGCGCGTATCGAAGGGTGCGGCCCCGTCATGGTGGTCTCGGCTTTGTGAGGCCGCATGCTTCGATACAGCCTTCGGCCACTCAGCATGCTTGTCTGGTTCGGCTTTGCCGCTACACTGTCCCGGCCCCCCTGATTTGAGTCGCGACCGGCCATGGGATAGAATCAGCTCTACACTACCCGGCCGAATGGACTGTGAGGGAGGAGCTCATGCCCGAGAGGAAGGAGATCGTCTACCCCTACATCCCCAATTCCGTGCCCGAGGTGAGGGAGCAGATGCTCCAGGAAGTCGGCGCGGCCACCGTGGACGAGTTCTACGAGGACGTTCCAGAGAAGCTGCGGCTGCGCAGGCCCCTGGACCTGCCTGAGCCCTTTCTCTCCGAGCACGCTCTCAAGAGGCACGTGGAGGGGCTTCTCTCCAAGAACAGAACCTGCGGAGAGTATCTCAACTTCCTGGGCGCGGGCTGCTACCAGCATCACGTGCCGGCGGTCTGCGATGAGGTTAACCAGAGGGGTGAGTTCCTCACCGCCTATGCCGGCGAACCCTACGACGACCACGGCAGGTTCCAGGCCCTCTTCGAGTACGCCAGCATGATGGGCGAACTGCTCAACATGGACGTGGTCAACGTGCCCACCTACGACGGTTTCCAGGCCGCAGCCACCTCCCTGCGCATGGGGGCCCGCATCACCGGCCGCAACGAGATCCTCATTCCGGAGATCATAGGCCGGGACAAGCTCTCCAAGATCCAGGATTACTGCAAGCCGGAGCTGGAGATCAAGCTGGTGGGCTATGAGGAGCACACGGGGCTCCTCAGCCTCGGAGTTCTGGAGAGGCAAATCTCTGAGAGGACAGCGGCGGTCTATGTGGAGAACCCTTCCTATCTGGGGTTCATCGAGAGACGAGGAGAGCAGATTTCCAGGCTGGCCCACGACCACGGCGCTGTCTGCGTGGTGAGCGTAAATCCTATCTCCCTGGGCGTGCTTGCTCCGCCCGTGGACTACGGCGCGGACATCGTCTGCGGGGACTTGCAGCCCCTGGGCATGCACATGCAGTTCGGCGGGGGGCAGGCCGGCTTCATCGCCACCAGGGACGAAGTGAAATATGTGATGCAGTATCCCTCACGGCTCTTTGGCATCGCGCCCACACACGTGGAGGGAGAGTACGGCTTCGGAGACGTGGCCTACGAGCGGACCTCCTTCGCCGTCAGGGAAGAGGGCAAGGAGTGGGTGGGCACGGCTGCGGCCCTGTGGGGCATCACCGCCGGGGTCTATCTGGCGCTGATGGGGCCTCAGGGCATGAGAGAGATCGGGGAGGGCATTATGCTGAGGGCGCGGTACGCCATGGAGGGGATGGGCAGGCTGAAGGGAGTGGAGGCGCCTCTCTTTGAGGGGCCTCACTTCCAGGAGTTCGTGGCCAACTTCGACCGGACGGGCAAGTCGGTCTCGGAGATCAACGAGGGTCTGCTCCAGAGAGGGATCTTCGGGGGGAAGGACCTCTCCAGGGAGTTTCCCCAGTTGGGCCAGTGTGCCCTTTTCTGCGTGACTGAGGTCCACACCAAAGAGGACATAGACACGCTGGTCGAGGCGCTCGGGGAGGTGGTGGAATAGCATGGAAGACATCACCAGCCAACGATACGAGAACGGTAAGCCCAGGCTCAGGCGGTTCCATCAAGCCCAGTGGGATGAGCCAATCATCTTCGAGCTGAGCCGAAAGGGGCAGCGGGGCATCCTGGTCCCAGAGGTGGAGGAGGAGATCAAGGAGCAAGTCGGTGATGCCCTGGCCGGCCTGCCGGACTTCCTGGTCAGAAAGGAACCGCCAGCGCTGCCCGAGCTGTCCCAGCCCCAGGTGCTGAGGCACTACGTCCGGCTGTCCCAGGAGAACCTGGGCACCGATTTGAACATCGACGTGGGCCAGGGGACCTGCACGATGAAATACAGTCCCAAGGTTAACGATCAACTGGCCAGGATGCCCAAGGTAGCGGACCTCCACCCCCTGCAGGATGGGACCACGGTGCAGGGCATTCTGGAGATCATGTACAGGTTCGCGGAGATCCTGAAGGAGATCTCAGGACTGGACCGCTTCTCGCTTCAGCCGGGTGCTGGCTCAGCCGCCATCTACACCAACGTATCTATCATTCGCGCCTACCACGAGGCGCGCGGCGCTGGGGATCAGCGGGACGAGCTCATTACCACCATCTTCTCTCATCCCTCCAATGCGGCCTGTGCCCGGACGGCGGGCTACCGGGTGGTTACCCTGTACCCAGGCGAGGACGGCTATCCCGACCTAGGCGCTCTCCAGGCGGCCGTCTCCGAACGTACCGCGGGCCTGTTGATCACCAATCCTGAGGATACCGGGATCTTCAATCCGCGCATCGAGGAGTTCGTGCGCCTCGTCCACCAGGCAGGCGGGCTGTGCTCGTACGATCAGGCCAACGCCAACGGGGTATTGGGCATCACCAGGGCCGGGGAGGCCGGATTCGATCTCTGCCATTTCAACTTGCACAAGACCTTCTCCTCGCCGCATGGCTGCGGTGGGCCTGCTGTAGGTGCCACCGGCGTGAGGGAGGGGTTAGCCGGTTTCCTCCCCGTCCCGGTAGTGGAGTTCGACGGCGAGAGATACCGTCTCAACTACGACTTGCCGCAGAGTATCGGAAAGGTAGGACCCTTCTATGGGGTGGTCCCCGTGGTGGTGAGGGCTTACGCCTGGGTTATGAGTCTGGGTGCCGATGGGCTGCGAGAGGTGGCGCAGACGGCAGTCCTGAACAACAACTACCTGCTCAAGAAGATGCTGGAGATACCTGGCCTGAGTGCGCCCTATGCCCAGGGGAAGCGGCGCATAGAGCAGGTGCGGTACAGCTGGCAGGGGTTGACGGAAGAGACCGGGGTGCATTCCGAGGAGCTTGGGCTTCGTGCGGCGGACTTCGGCGTTCACTATTGGACCAGCCACCATCCCTGGATTGTCCTCGAACCATGCACTCTGGAGCCGACGGAGTCCTATTCCAGGGACGAGTTGGACGAGTACGCGGCGATTCTCGCTCACGTGGCCGCAGAGGCTCGGATGAACCCTGAAGTGGTCAAGACCGCGCCCCACAACAGCACCATTCACACCATCGACCATGCGCCGCTGGACGATCCGAGCCAGTGGGCCATGACCTGGCGGGCCTACAAGAGGAAGATCCGAGAGAGAGAAGGAAAGGAAGCAGGGTGAGGGAGGTCGAGCCGCAGATCGATTTGAGGCTGTTCAGATGTCTCGTCAACCAAGGAGCTGAATGTTGCGGAAGCGCATCGGCCTGATCGTGAATCCCCTGGCTGGCCTCGGCGGCAGGGTAGGGCTCAAGGGGAGCGACGGCGCGGACATACAGCGAAGAGCGCTCCAACTTGGAGCCGTGGCCGAGTCAGCCAGGCGCGCCCTGCGCGCTGTGGAGATGCTGCTACCTTTGCAGGAAAACCTAAACCTTCTGACCTATCCCGCTGAGATGGGTGCGGACGTGGTGGCCGCGGCGGGGCTTGAGGCGACGGTCCTGGGTTCGATCACGCCAGGCCGCACGACCGCTCAGGACACCATGAAGGCGGCCCGGCAGATGCTCCACGAAGGGGCTGATCTCCTGCTCTTCGCAGGAGGAGACGGCACCGCCAGGGATATCTACGACGCGGTGGGCCAGGCGGTGCCTGCTCTAGGGATCCCCGCTGGCGTGAAGATCCATTCCGCGGTCTTCGCCACCAGCCCTGAGGCGGCGGGGGAGTTGGCAGCGCTCTGTCTCCAGGGGCGCTGCTCCGGCTGGCGAGAGGCTGAGGTTTTGGACATAGACGAGGAGGCCTTTCGGCGGGGTGTGCTCTCGGCAAGGCTGTACGGCTATCTGAGGATCCCCTTTCGAAGGGAGTTGGTTCAGGGCGCCAAGGCGCAGAGCGGGCCCGGCGAGCAGGCCGCCCAACAGGCGATAGCGACGCAGGTCGTCGAGGAAATGGAGAATGATTGTCTTTACATCCTCGGCCCGGGGACCACGGTCAGGGCCGTCGCCGAGCGGCTGGGGTTGGAGAAGACCCTGTTGGGGGTCGATGTGACGCTGGCGGGACAGTTGGTCGCTCTGGACGTGGGCGAGGCCCAACTGCTTGAACTTCTTCGAGGGAATAGAGCGAAGATCGTGGTCACTCCCATAGGCGGCCAGGGCTGCATCTTCGGCAGGGGCAATCAGCAAATCAGCCCCAGGGTGATCACCGAAGTGGGCAAAGGGAACATCATCGTGGTGAGCACCGTGGAGAAGCTCAACTCCCGCGGTGGACAGCCCTTGTGGGTCGACACTGGCGATCGCGAGGTTGACGAGATGCTCAGCGGCTATGCCAGAGTGGTGACCGGCTACCATGAGCAGATTGTGTGCGCGGTAACCT
>DATEXS010000222.1:0-2431 GCA_035256725.1 Anaerolineae bacterium | reverse complement strand
CCTGGAGCAAAGCGATCCGTTGCGCTGGGTGGATAAGATAGCTCCGCGCGCGCTGTTCCTCATCCACGGTGAGGAAGACCCCTACGTTTCGGTGGAGGACGTCCGGCGTCTATACCAGCGGGCCGGAGAACCGAAGGAGCTATGGATTGCGCCAGGGGCGGGACATCGCCGGGTGGACCAGGTCTACCCGGATGAGTATCGCGAAAGGGTCCTCGGTTTCTTCGACAGGTATCTGGCCAAGTCAGCAGAAGGGGAGAGGCCATGAGGGGTGCTTTTCTCCTGCTGGTGGCCGCAGTGGTGATGGGCTGCGGCAGCCCCGGGGGCCCAGCCACCGCTCCACTGGGGAGCGCTGAGGAGTACGTCGCGCGTGGGGAATCACTCGCCGAAGAAGGCAAATACCCCGAGGCCATAGATCACTTCAGCACCGCCATAGAGATGGACCCACAGAGCGCCGAGGCCTTCTTCCTGCGCGGCCGGGCCCACTACGACTACGCCGTCAGGATCTGTACCGATCTGACGGGACAGCCTCCCGAGGCGGTTCCTTTTCTCCCTGATGAGGTGGTCGAGCAGACGGAGTTGGCCGTCGCCGACTATGGCTCAGCGGTGGAGCTCGACCCTGAATACGCCAAGGCCTACAACAACCGGGGCAACGCTCGGGCAACTCTCGGCGATCTGGGAGGTGCATTGGAAGACTATGACCAGGCCCTGGCGCTGGACGGGAGCCTGACGCTGACGTACTTCAATCGGGGCGCGATCCAGTACAGGCTGGGCAACTACGAAGAGGCGATCGGGGACCTGCGGAGATACCTGGAGTTGGACCCGCATACCGATGACCGGGAGCGGATCGAGGCGTTGATCGAGGAAATGGGGGAGGGCAACACTCCTCAGTAGCGAGCAGCGATCTATCGACCTCCGAACTGTCGCAGGGCCAGAAGAAGGCGGTCTTCTACGGACATCTCCTCCTCGGGCAATGAGGCCACAGCCGCCCTGGCTTGAGTTTCGTTGTATCCCATAGAGACCAACGCCGAGACCACGTCCACGTCTACCGGGCTGAAGGCGGGAGTGGGCACCAGTTCTTCCTCCCTCAGCTTGCCTCGCAGGTCCAGGATGATCCGCTGGGCGGTCTTCTTGCCTATGCCTGGTAACTGGTAAAGGTAGCCACTGTCGCCCGCGCTGATAGCTGACCGCAGGGCATCCACGTTGGCTCCCGAGAGGGCACCCAGCGCTACTTTGGGGCCGATGCCGGACACGCCCAACAGGGCCTCGAAGAAGCCAAGCTCACTTTTGGTCTCGAAGCCGTATAGTGAAGCCTCGTTCTCGCGAAGATGGAGGTGCGTAAACAGGCGCACCTGCTTACCGGTCGTGCCCCAGCGTGCCGCCAGGGGCCCGGGCACGTGAATCTTGAAGCCCACGCCTGCGGTCTCAACGATGAGGAAGTTCCCGCCGCTCTCAGCGACCGTCCCTTGCAGTGTAGATATCATCCCGTGCTCCGTCGCCCCAGCTAGTCCGTCTCCTGGTCCAGGGCCGCCAGGCCCAGAGCGAAAACCCCTATGCCCAGAAGGATAACGTTGGTCTGCACCGGCACGGTCCCCAGGATGCTGAGCACTACGCTGGCTACCCCCATGGCCGTGCCTACTGCCTTGAGCACGAGTTGGACAATTCTATGTCTCTCTTGCACGTTTCGATTCCTCCGTTGTCTGGCTATCGTCCTGATTTCCGTCGATCCGCTGACGGGTGGTGAAACCTAGGCGGCGGTGATTGCGCCGTCTCCTCGCAGCCGCTGTAAAACGAAGATGGCCAGATTGATGGCGGCAAGAACTACGAAGCCTGCCAGGCCTGTGATGCCCACGGTAAGGTCGTTGCCGCCAACGATGACCATGAGAGGTATTCCGGCGGTGCCGTTGAGCGCTCCGTGGGCAATGGCAGCGGCGATGACGGATTTGGCCTTAAGGGTCACGTAGCCAAAGATGGGCGACAGGAGCAGGGTGAAAACGGTCATCATGGCCACGCCAGCCACGGGGTGTTGCGGGTAGTTGTAGCCCTGAATGATGATGGGTGCGTGCCAAATCCCCCAGATCAGCCCGATGAGGGCCGACGACTTCCAGAAGCCGAGGTGGCTGAGTTCGCGTTGGAGGAGCCCTCTCCAGCCCAGTTCCTCGCCAAAACCGGCCACGGCATTGATGGTGATGCCCGCGATCAGACCCTGAGCCACACCTATCCAGAGGGGATGGATGGGCAAGGCGGCCATCTGGCGCTTCATCTCCGCCAGTTGCTCCGGGGTGAGGGCGGAGGCGAACCTCGCGAAGAATCCTGCCATGTCGGGGGAGTACTCCACGCCCGGGACGAGCACACTCACCGGAATGGTCGCCAGGGCAGCGATAGCGGGCAAGAACCAGGCTACCAGGAACCAGCGGTTGGGCCTGAAGGAGAT
>DATEXS010000221.1:0-2020 GCA_035256725.1 Anaerolineae bacterium | reverse complement strand
CTTTTCGGACAACTCCGCATGGAGTGCCTCGTCGGTGAGCACCCTCCACATGGCTACCGTCCAACCCTCTGTGTGCTCGGGCGCGACCAGGAGGCCTGCATCGGCCACAACCTCCGGAAGGGAGGACACGTTGGCCACGATGGTAGGCGTGCCGCAGCTCATCGCCTCCAGAGGGGGCAGCCCGAACCCTTCATAGAAGGAGGGGTGGACCAGCATACGGGCTGCATTATATAGGAGCACGAGATCCTCCAGCGGGACATGTCCGAGAAAGACGACTCTGTCGTCAAGATTCAGTTCATCGGCCACGGCAAAGACCTCGCCGCAGAACCATCCTCGCTGGCCGGCCACGACGAGCCTGACATCTAGTTTGTAGTGGTCCAGCAGTTGGCGGAAGGCGCGAAGAAGTGTCGGCAGGTTCTTCCTGGGCTCGATAGTGCTCACGAAGAGGATGAAGGGTGTCTCCAGGTGGTATTTCTTCCGAATCTGGTCAAGGCGCTGTTCGTCCTCAACAGGGCCGTACACGCCGTTGGCTGCCGCGTAGATGACCGTGATCTTCGCCTCAAGCACACCCAGGAAGTTGATAATGTCCCGCTTGGTGCTGACGGAGTCCGCGACGATGTGGTCTGCACGCCTTACCGCTCGATCGATCTGGCCGTAGTAGCGGGCACTCTCTTCGGTGAGGAAGTGCGGATAGAGCAGGAAGGCCAGGTCATGCACGGTGATCACGGACTTGTAGTCGCGACGGAAGGGGGGAATGAAGTCAGGGCTGTGAAGGATGTCCAGGCGCAGCGGACTGATCTCGATGGGCAGAGCCAGTTGCTCTAGGCGGTGGTGGCTGGGGGTCCAGAGCGATTTTCTGGTAAAGTTGCTGCTTCGCGCCAGGACGGTTCTGTCCTTGCGACTTTGCAGGAGGACGAACTCGTTTTCCTGATCGCACTCGCTCAGGCCCGTTACCAGGCCTATGATGTATTGTCCGATGCCCGCCCGGCTGTAGTATACCAGACGGGCGTCGATCCCGATACGCATCTAACCAACGCTCTCCTCGTGCTGGCCTCCGCCCTGAGTTCGGCCTCCCCGACGAGGATCTTAGGCTGGGGTGATTATACCTGTGTTGAGTGTGGCGGCCAAATGCTTTGGGCGACCAACTGTGCCCTCACCGGAGGCGGAAGAATGCCACTCCACCGTTGACTTCGACTGGCCCTGGCTGTCGGTAGCTCCTGACGCTGGCCTGCTACTGTCCGTGCTTTGCCGCTTTCGGCGCCGGGCAAGGTCGAGCAACGCCGCTGGCTAGCTTGCCAGGAATCTAGCGATGGTGAGGGAGTCGCCCAGCTGGGTTCCGTCCGCGGCTGCGAGGTGAAGCCGTTGACCAGTAGCAGGGTCATACATTCCCACGAGCAGTGAGTATTGGCCCGGAGGAGCATCGACGGGAACCGTAATGGAGTATGGATCTACGATCACGTCGCCTGACATCCATTCCTCAGTGGGGAAATCTCCGCCGCGTGGCGGCCCGTCGCGCTGGGCCCAGATGTGCCCAGAGGTGTCAACAAGATGGAGGAAGACGGAATAGGCATCCCTCACGTCAGCCCTGGCCTCCCAGTACACGGTGACCTGGACGGTGGTCCCAAGCTTCACCGGTTCAGGCCCCTGGGCAGCGGCGAAGCAGCGCTCGGCATCGTATCCGCGAAGCAAGATGCTCTCCCCCGCGTGCACTTCAAGGGGGCACCGAACACTGTCCAGGGAGATGATGGTGGGGGTGTAGATCAGCCATCTGAACCCCAGGATATCTCGCTCGTCGATGAGCGTGGCGTGGCGATTCAGCCACTTCTCCACGTAGCCCTCGCTGTCCCAGCCCACATCTGTGAGGGGATAGAACCAGATACGCTGGTATCTCTCCACAATCGCGTTGAGCGACCGGGCGGTCTCCAGCTTCTCCTCCTCTGAGAGCAGACCACGGGGGAGGATGAAGCTAGGCGTGTGACCCTGGTAGTAGTAGGAAAAGGTGGGGTCGGGATAGTTGAGA
>DATEXS010000220.1:0-3177 GCA_035256725.1 Anaerolineae bacterium | reverse complement strand
CGCCGGTAGCTGGATCTACATCGGGACGCAGGGTATACTGCAGGGGACTTATGAGACCCCGGGGTCTCTGGGTCGGAAGCACTTCGCCTCCAGTTTGGAGGGGAAGTTCGTGCTGACAGCCGGGCTTGGCGGCATGGGCGGTGCCCAGCCGTTGGCCATCACCATGAACCACGGCGTAGGCTTGATCGTGGAGGTGGACCCCGCCCGGGCCGCCCGCCGTTTGGATACCTCCTACATAGATGTGGTGGTAGACGAGTTCGAGGAAGCGGTGACGCTGGTGGAGCAAGCACTTTCCAAGAGAGAGGCGAAGTCCATCGGGCTCATCGCCAACGCCGCAGACGTATACCCTGAGCTGGTGGTCCGGGGTGTGGTGCCCGACGTGGTCACGGATCAGACCCCGGCGCACGACCCCCGCAGCTACATACCTCAGGGGGTGTCAGTGGAAGAGGCCCAGTCGCTCTGGGAGAAGGACCCCGATGAATACACACGCCGCTCCCTCGAGTCCATGGGGCGTCATGTGCGGGCGATGCTCGAGTTCCAGAAGAAGGGCGCCGTGGTCTTCGACTACGGCAACAACCTCCGCCAGCGCGCCTACGAAGCGGGTGTGAAGAACGCCTTCGACTTCCCCGGCTTTGTCCCCGCCTACATACGACCCCTCTTCTGCGAGGGCAAGGGTCCTTTCCGCTGGGTGGCCCTGTCTGGGAACCCAGAGGACATCTACAAGACCGACGAAGTGGTGATTAGGGAGTTCTCCCACGACGAGCACCTGGTGCGCTGGATCAAGATGGCTCAGGAAAAGGTGAAATTCCAGGGGCTGCCCGCGCGTATCTGCTGGCTTGGGTACGGAGAACGGGACAAGTTTGGGCTGATGATCAACGAAATGGTGGCTCGAGGCGAGATCTCTGCGCCCATCGTCATCGGCAGAGACCACCTGGACGGAGGTTCGGTGGCCTCGCCCTATAGAGAGACCGAGGGGATGAAGGATGGAAGCGACGCCGTCGCCGACTGGCCTCTGCTCAACGCCCTGTTGAACGCGGTCGGCGGCGCGACGTGGATCTCCATCCATCATGGCGGCGGCGTCGGGATCGGCTACTCCATTCACGCCGGACAGGTCATCGTAGCGGACGGTACGCCCGAGGCCGCTCGACGCCTGGAGCGTGTCCTGACCACCGACCCCGGAACCGCCATCATGCGGCATGTGGACGCGGGCTACGAGGCAGCCATAGCCGCCGCCAAACGCCACCGGATCAAGATCCCCATGATGAAGTAGCCTTCGCGCTTGCGCGTGATCGCACTTCCATCGGTAATCGATTTCCAGCTTGACGATGGGCCTACAATCTGCTAGTCTTTTGGTAATAGCATACTACTTTCCAACCACTCTGTCATTAGGAGTTCCCTATGCCTAAGGTGATGCTGGCCAAGCTGACCACAAAGGGGCAAATGACTATCCCTCAGGAGTTTCGGTCCAGGCTGAACCTCGGAGCAGGCGACTATGTTCTGCTGCGTCCTGTGCCGGGGGGCATATTCATCTCCAAGGCGTCTGTGCAATCGGAAGCCGATGCGGACGCTGCTCTCCAACAACTCGCCTCGGAAGTCCTGGCCTCCCGGCTAGAAGAAGAGAGATCCACCGCGAGCCCCTCGACCGATAGCGGGGATGCGCAGGAGAAAGGCACACGCGGGAGCCTGGCCGAGGATGCAGAAAAGAGGATAGCTGAGCTCACCCTCGCCTATCTGGGGCGCAAGCTAGAGCAGCACCCCGAGGACAGCGACACGGAGCTCGACTCAGACAGGATCGCCCAGGCCATCGCCGATCACTACGGGACCGACGACATTCTGGAGATCATGGACAGAATGCGAGGCCGTGGAGGGAGCTAGGGCTTGATCGGCGTTGACACAGACGTCTTGGCCATCCGCCACATCTTCAAGCGAGACGAACGCTACACCGTCACAGCCCGTTTTTTGGAACAGGCCGAGGACTCAGGTTGCGGCGTGCCCATCTTCAGCCTGCTTGAGCTATGCGGCCTCATAGCCACCGCATCCGAGTCAACCGAGGCCATCAAGGTGTTCGAGATGTATCTTGCCTCCGCAAGCACGCTGCTTTTGTACCCTCACGTTGAACTGCTCTCCGCACACCAGTTCTGGGCCCGACAGAACGCCGCTCTGCTAGAGCGCATCCAGAGGGGGCTGAGGCTTGGAGATGCAGCCATCCTATGGACCGTGGAGGCAACTGGTTGTGACACGCTCGTGACCTGGAACACCAGGCACTACCTGGGCAAGACGAGCGTCTTGGTTCAGACCCCAGAGTCCTGGCTCACAGAGGCGACTGGAGATGGGCTTTGATCTAGTCATCCACAGCGCAAAGGAACTGCTCACCCTCGCCTCAGTCGAAGGCCCACGTCGCCGTTCCGGCATGAACGAACTAAGTATCGTCGTGGATGGCGCCGTGGCGATCCTGGGCGACCGCATCGTCCTTGTCGGTCAAACCACTGACGTCCTCGCTGAGGCGGGCAACGGCGCCAGGCTCATAGACGCCTCCGGCAAAGTGGTCTTGCCTGGTTTCGTAGATCCCCACACCCATCTGGTCTTCGCCGGCGACCGGGCTTCTGAGTTCGAGATGCGCCTCCAGGGCGCGTCCTACCTGGAGATCATGGCCGCCGGAGGGGGCATCATGAACACCGTGCGGGCAACGCGCGAGGCCAGCCTCGACGAAATCGTGCGGCAAAGCAAGGAGCGACTGAACAGAATGCTGGCCCACGGCACCACCACGGTCGAAGCAAAGACCGGCTATGGCCTCGACACGGAGAACGAGCTGAAGATGCTGGGGGCCACCCGACAATTAGACCTCAGCCACCCAGTGGATCTAGTGCCCACCTTCCTTGGTGCCCATGCCATACCCGCTGAGTTTCTGGGTCGCGCGGACGAATACGTCGACCTGCTGGTGGAGGAGATGCTCCCGGCTTTGCAGGCAGAGGGCTACCTGTCGGAAGAATCGCCCATCTTCTGCGACGTCTTCTGCGAGGATGGTGCCTTCTCACTGGAGCAGAGCAGGCGTATCCTGGAGAAGGCCAAGGAGCTTGGGATGAGACTCAAGATCCACGCCGACGAGTTCACCTCCTTGGGCGGCACCGCGCTGGCGGTGGAACTGGGGGCCACCTCTGCCGATCACCTGGTGTGTAC
>DATEXS010000219.1:0-11342 GCA_035256725.1 Anaerolineae bacterium | reverse complement strand
GGCTACCGCGCTCATAGGCGGAGATACGGTAGAGCATATGCGTGAGGTTCTGGCTACTTCACCCGATCCCACGGACCACCAGGTCGCGTATGAGGACTTGCACGAGCGCTTCAAGGGTCTTGTAAGACAGTCGCCGCGACTCGATGAGCTGTTCATGATGGATCTCCAGAGACGTGTGGTTCTATCTACCGATCTTTCGGGAGAGGGCCGACTGGGCAGCCCCGAAAGCAATGCCTATTTCGGAGAGGGGTTGAAGGGCGAGTACCTGCACCGCGCGTCTTACTACACGCTGTCGGGGGGCGGAATCGCCATCATCGCGGTTCGGCCTGTCCCCGATGAAGAGGGAGAGGTTCTGGGGATCCTAGGGGGTCGTGCAGGCCCGAGTACCTTGAGCGAGATCATGCTGGAACGAACCGGGCTCGGCAGCACGGGAGAGACCTATCTGGTGACGCACAGTCACATCATGCTGACCGAGCCGCGCTTCCCTCAGGAACGATGGAGCAGCATCAACTATGTATTCTCTCAAGGAGCTAATGCGGCCGTAGATCAGAAGTTGAACGGCTCGGGCACATACGTGAACTATCGGGGCCAGCGGGTGATCGGAGTCTACCGCTGGTTGCCCGAGCTCCAGGTGGGTTTGCTGGCGGAGCAGTCCGAGGCTGAGGCGATGAGCGGAGTGTATGCGACGCTGGGCGTCAACGTGACGGTGGCCCTCGTCGCTGTCGTCTTGGCCGGCGTGGTCTCCCTGTTCCTTGCCCGCAGCATAGCTGCTCCGCTGACGGACCTGGCCGAGACCGCGGAGCGGGTGGCTGCTGGTGAACTGGAACACTCCATCAGCTTGGTGAGGCAGGACGAGATTGGCGCCCTGGGCGCCTCCTTCAACACCATGACGGCTCGGTTACGCGAGTTGATTGCTGGTCTGGAGGACAGAGTCAGAGAGCGGACCGAGGCGCTGGGCCGACGCGCCGTACAGTTGGAGACGAGCGCTAGGGTCAGTCAGGAGATCACTTCGATCCTGGATGCTGACCGACTACTGAATCGGGTCGTGGAGGTGGTGGCGAAGGCATTCGGGTACTACTATGTGGGTGTGTTCCTGGTGGGCACGGAGGGCGGCAACCTGGTTTTTGCCGCCGGCAGTGGTGATGCAGGGAGGCAGTTCAAGAGCGAGAGGTTGTCCCTGGAGATAGGGGCAGACAGTCTCAACGGTCGGGTAGCACAGCTGGGTTCTCCGCTGGTGGTCAATGACGTGTCGCTGGATGCGAGGTACGAGCACCACAAGGCGCTTCCGCATACGAGGGCTGAGCTGGTCGTCCCGCTGAGGCTGGGCGATCGTGTTGTGGGCACTCTGGACGTGCAAAGCGAGGAGGCAAACGCCTTCCGCGATGAAGATGTGCGCGTCATGCAGAGCCTGGCCGACCAAGTAGCGGTGGCCATCGAGAATGCCCGTCTATACGACCGCAGCCAGGACGCGGCTGTGCTAGAGGAGCGTAATCGTCTGGCCCGGGAGCTCCACGACTCTGTCACGCAACTCCTCTACAGTCTGGTGCTGCTTGCTGGCGCGGCTTCGAAGATCGTGGACGACGGGGAACAGGCCCTCAGCAGACAGCATCTGGTTCGGATCGAAGAGACGGCCCAGCAGGCCCTCAAGGAGATGCGGCTGTTGGTCTATGAGCTCAGGCCCCTGGTGCTCGAGGAGGAGGGTCTGGTCGGCGCCCTCAATCAACGGCTCGACGCCGTGGAGAGACGGGCGGGGATCCAGGCCAGACTCACGGCGAAAGGGGACCTGGACCTCCCTCCAACCGTCGAGGAGGAGGTGTACCGCGTAGTTCACGAGGCGCTGAACAACGCACTCAAGCATTCGGGTGCGGGCTCCGTAGGCGTTAACCTGCTGGGGGACGGGCAGTGGGTTCAGGCGGAGATTGTAGATGATGGTCGGGGCTTCGACGTTCCGTCGACCACAGATGGGGGTGGCGTGGGGCTCGCCAGTATGCGCGAGCGAGCAGAGGCGTTGGGAGGGTCGGTAGTGGTAGTGTCGACGCCGGGCAAGGGAACCAGGGTATTGCTGAGATTGCGACCCGACACCAGAACACGCCGTCGGCGTTCAGTGGGAGTGGAAAGATGAAGGACCTGATTGGCGTCTTGGTGGTGGAAGACCACGCGGTGGTAAGGGAGGGGTTATGTGCCCTCATCTCGGCCTGGCCGGACATGCAGGTTGTCGGTCAGGCAGGGGATGGTACAGAAGCGGTGCTCCAAGCTGGCCGGCTTCGCCCAGATGTCATCCTGATGGATCTGGTCATGCCCGGCAAGGATGGCATTGAGGCCACTGCCGAGATCAAGGCGCAGAATCCTTCCGCCCGTGTTCTGGTTCTGACCAGCTTTGCCGAGGACAAGAACGTCTATCAGGCCATCAAGGCAGGAGCCACTGGCTATCTCCTCAAAGACACGTCATCGAGGGAACTCATCCAGGCCATTCGCGCTGTTCATCGCGGGGAGTTCTCCCTCCAGCCCGCGATTGCGCTGAAGGTGGTCCGAGAATTGAATCGCACGTCGAGCAGCCCGCAGGCGGAGTCAACGCTCACAGACCGTGAAGTGAAGGTGCTTGATCTCCTGGCGCAGGGTCTCTCCAACCAGGAGATTGCAGAGGAGCTGTGCATCAGCAAGCATACGGTGAACACTCACGTGAGCAATATCCTGAGCAAGCTGCACCTGGCCAGTCGAACCCAGGCAGCTCTGTATGCCATCAAGAAGGGCCTGGTGAGCACGGAACCCGAATGATAGGTGGCACCTGCTAGTATGTAGCTATGGTGGTGTCCAACTAGTCATTTGTCGGTACTGGTGACCGTTCTGTCAACGGTCACTTTGTCTATCTGCGGATCAGTGCTTTGGGCGATGTGGAAGCTGGGTCGGTTCTGTAGAATGGAACTAGGCGTGGCCTCGACTGCGGAGGCCGTCGATGCCGTGCTGTGCGCCGGAGCAGGCGTGCCTTGGTGAGGCACCTGCTCCAAGATCTTAGTGCCGGCGGTCTGCTGCCGAAGCACGGACTGTGGCCACAGGCGTATGCCGGAACGCGCTGAGAGCGGTCTGGCAAGGGGGTGGATACCAGGTGGACGTTGCGGCCTTGAAACAAGAGGTCAGGGACTCCGTCGCCGGCTCGGCTGAGGTGTTGGTGGAGCTGAGTCGCAGAATCCAGGCTCATCCGGAGATCGCCTATCAGGAGTCTCAGGCGGCTGCCTGGACCAGTAATCTACTGGAGAGCCGGGGGTACGCAGTGCAACGGGGTATAGGTGGTTTGGACACCGCGTTTGTTGCCACCTGCGAAGGTGGAGGCTCCGGCCCTACCATCGCCGTGATTGCCGAGTACGATGCGCTGCCGGCCGTAGGACACGGCTGCGGTCACAATCTGATAGCCGCTGGTACAGTGGGAGCGGCGTTAGGATTGTTGGCCGTGTTACCGCAACTGAAGGGCGTGCTCAAGGTCTTTGGCACCCCGGCGGAGGAGTCCACGCTAGAGCCGGGAGGCAAGATCCGGCTTGTGGAGGCCGGGGCTTTCACGGGAGTTGACGCCTGCGTCATGTTTCACCCCTGGACGGCTACCCAGTTGGTCGGCAGTGATCTGGCTGTGGCCGTGCTGGACATCGCCTTCCAGGGCAAGGCGGCTCACGCTGCTGCTGATCCGTGGAGGGGTGCCAACGCACTGGATGGCATTCTGCTGACCTACATGAACATCAACGCCCTGCGTCAGCACGTGAAGTCGGACGTTCGCATCCATGGCATCGTGACTCATGGTGGCGACGCGGCCAACGTCGTGCCAGACAAGGCCGCAGCCCGATTCGCGGTACGATCGGTGGACAAGGAGTACTTGGAGCGCGTGGTGGGCAGGGTGAGAGACTGTGTCGATGGGGCCGCGCTGGCCACGGCCACCAAGGCTACAGTGGACAGGAAGGTGACCATCGAGAACACCCTCCCCAACCGTGTGCTGGAGAGCATCGTCAAGGAGAACCTGCGTGCGGAGGGAATCGAGTTTGAGGAGGACGTATTCATCCCGGGCTCGACAGATTTCGGTAATCTAAGCCAGCAGGTGCCTGCCTACTGGTTCATGCTCAAGACCCATCGGGCTGGCGTGACTTGGCACTCACAGGATGCAGCCGCTGAGGCCACGTCCGATGACGCCCACTCGGCGATGTTGGCAGGAGCGACCGTGCTGGCCAGGACTTGTGTTGATCTCTTCGCAGACCCCGATTTGGTGGGGAGAGCGCGAGCGGAGTTCGACGCTAAGAGGGCGCCGGCCCAGGAGACCTCTTAGTGAATCGCCTGTTGAGGTGCGATTTGGGTGAACTGGCGGAGTGTGCAAATGTCCGCGACGAGGTAGTCACGACCTCGCGCCTTCGCACGGGAGAGAAGGAAGGAGGTGACGGGATTCAGTAGTGGATTGAGGTCCGGAGCGCATACGATTGTGGTACGTTCATGGCTTGACTGACACTTCTAAGAACGGAGGAACAAGATGAAATCCAGACTGCTGACAGTAGTGTCCCTATTGCTGGTGATGTCGTTCGTGCTCTCGGCTTGCGCGACCCCTGCGCCGCCGGCAGAGGAGCCAACAGCGCCGCCGGAAGCGACGACGCCCCCGGAGGAGCAACCTACAGCCACACCCACTGGCTCTGAGATCAAGCGTGGTGGCGTGCTGAAGGTCGGCGTCGAGACTGACTATACCGAGCTCGATCCTGCCTTCAACCAGGCGGCGATGGACAACACAGCCATAGACTTGGTGTACGAAACCTTGGTCAGATGGGATCCCGTGACCTTGGAGCCGCTGCCCCTGCTGGCCGAGAGTTGGGAGATCTCGGACGATGGACTGGACTACACCTTCCATCTTCAAGAAGGGGTGAAATGGCACAACGGCGATGACTTCACGGCCCAAGACGTCAAGTGGACCATCGAAAGGATTCTGGACCCCGAGGTGGGGTCTCCAAGGGCGAGTTACTTCGCTCTGGTGGACTCCGTGGAAGCGGTTGACGATCTCACCGTTGTTGTTCACATGAAGGAGCCGTATTCTCCCTTCCTGTACCTGCTGCCCTTCACACCGAAGATCCAGCACCAGGGCTTCGTGGAGGCCGCGGAGGGTGGGAAGACCAGCAGAACGATGATGGGCACAGGGCCTTTCCAGTTCGTTGAGTGGATACCTGACCAGGTGCTCACGCTAGAGGCGTTCCCCGATTACTGGCGCATGGGAGAGGATGGCCAGCCTCTGCCCTATCTCGAGGGGGTACAGTTCATGCCCACCGTTGACGAGACAGCCAGGGTGTCCAGCTTCATGGCCGGCGTGACTGACATGATCACGATGGTGCCGGACAAGGACATCGCTCGCATGAAGACGAACCCCAACGTGGTTCTGGCCGGTCCGGAGACTCTGTGGTTCTCCTCCATCTGGATGAACTGCACGATACCGCCTTTCGACAAGAAGGAGGTTCGGCAGGCAGTATCCTGGGCCATCGATCGCGACGAGGTGGTCAACGTAGGGCTTTTTGGCGAGGCCACTCCCATCCAAGGCGGGCCGCTCCCGTCCTGGCACTGGGCGGGAAGCGACCTCCAGGTGTACGACCATCAGGACTTGGAGAAGGCCCGCGAGCTAATGGCGGAGGCGGGTTACGCCGACGGCTTTGATGTTACCATCACTGCGGGTGCGCCCTACGCCAGTGAGGTCACCTTGGCGGAGATGACTGCTACGTACCTGAAGGATATCGGCATCAACGCCACGGTGGAAGTGCAGGAATGGGGCACTTTCCTCGAAAACGTCATGAGCGGCCAGAGCCCGATTTACTCGGTCGGCTTGGCCTTCAGCGGCGAGCCGGACGAGGTCTTCTATCAGGCGTTTCGTACCGGCGGGGCGTTCAACCTGGTCGGCTACTCAAACCCTGAGTTCGACAGCCTGGTGGACCAGGCCAGATCGGTGGCCGATCCCGCTGAGCGCAAAGCGCTGTACGCGCAGGCCGAGGAGATTCTGGTCGATGATGTCCCGCAGGCGTTCGTCATAGCGCACAACTCTTATGAGGGTCACAAGCCCTACGTCAAGGGCTTCGTGCACATGGCGAACACCAGATGGGAAACGATCATGTACACCTGGCTTGACCAGTAAGTGACGCTCCGAGGCAGGGGCGGCTGTTATGTCCGCCCCTGCCCCCGAATCTCGGAAAGAAGCGCATGAGGCAGTACCTGGCGAGACGACTTCTCCTCTCCATATTTGTCATTTTCGGAGTGACGCTAGTAGCCTTCGGTTCCATGCAGTTCATCCCCTCTGATGTGGTGGACATCATGCTGGGCCAGTTTCGCGACCCCGCTGCAGAAGCGGCCCTCCGCCATAACCTTGGCCTGGACCAGCCGCCGCTGCAGAGATACCTGCGGTGGCTGGGAGGCGTGCTGCGCGGCGACCTGGGCAATTCTTTGCGTACGACCGAGCCGGTCATGGATGCTATTCGGCAGCGTCTCCCCGTCACGGTTGAGCTCGCTCTGCTGGCCACTGTGATCGGGTTAGGAATAGGGGTGCCGGCAGGGATCGTCGCCGCGGTGAGGCAGTACTCGCTTGCTGACAAGCTGTCCACTGCGGTGTCCATGGTCGGGCTGTCCATGCCTGACTTTTGGCTGGCCACGCTGCTGATCCTGGCCTTCTCGGTCACTTGGATGTTGCTTCCGCCAGGGGGCCTCCTGGTGAGCCCCCTCGAGGACTTGGGGGAAAATCTCAAGCGTATGATCATGCCCGCCCTTTCCATGGGGTTACCGGCCTCGGCGGTGTACTTCCGCATGACCCGCTCTTCCATGCTGGAGGTCATACGGTCCGAGTACATGCTCACCGCCTATAGCAAGGGTCTCAGCGAGCGCAGGGCCATACTCGTTCATGCCCTGAAGAACGCACTGATCCCAGTTATTACCGTTACGGGCATGGAAGTGACCTGGATGCTGGGCGGTTCCTTCATCGTAGAGTGCATTTTCTCCCTGCCCGGCCTGGGGCGAGCGACGGTAGAAGCCATCTACGAGCGAGATTACGTAGTCCTCCAGGGTTGTCTCTTGGTCTATTCGCTGATTGTAGTGGGCGTCAGCATCGGAATAGACATGTTGTATGCCTGGCTAGACCCCCGCATCCGGTACGAGTGAGAGGCCTAGGTCGTGAGTAATTCGAACTCTCTTTCCCTTGGGGCTGAGGCGGCCGCGCTTCCGGACAGGCACCGCTCCCTCGCTGGAGATGCCTTCCGCAGGTTGCGGCGCCACCGACCTGCTATGCTCGGGCTGAGCATTGTAGCCTTGCTGGTCTTTGCCGCGGTTGCTGCTCCATGGGTCAGCCCTTTCGACCCGGTGGAGATGGGCGCAGGTGAGGCCTTCGAGGGCCCCAGTGGGCGGCATCCGCTGGGGACCGACGAATACGGCAGGGACCTGCTCAGCCGCATCATTTACGGCTCCCGGACCTCGCTTGCCGTAGGCATTATCTCGGTCAGCATCTCCTTGCTGATAGGCACGACGCTGGGGCTGGTATCGGGCTACTTCCTTGGTGTTACGGACATGGTGGTCTCGCGCCTCATGGATATCCTCTTTGCCTTTCCTCCTCTCCTCCTGGCGCTGGTGGTGATAGCCGTACTGGGGCCTGGCATAGACAGGACTATGGTGGCTATTGGCATCGTCTATATTCCCCTCTTTTCCCGGGTTTGCCGCGGCTCTGTGCTGGCAGAGCGGGGAAAGGTATACGTAGACGCGGCAAGGGCGGTTGGGTCTGGCAACGGGCGCATCATGCGCCGCCACATCCTGCCCAATGTGCTGGCGCCAATCATCGTCCAGGCCAGCCTGTGCATGTCCTATGCGGTCTTGGCCGAGGCGGCCCTGAGTTTCCTAGGCCTCGGCACGCAACCGCCGATGCCTTCCTGGGGCTCGATGCTTAACAAGGGTGTCGCGGTGATGTATCACTCGCCGTGGGTGTCCATCTGGCCTGGGTTGGCCATAATGATCGTCGTGTTTGCGTTCAACGTCTTTGGCGATGGCTTGCGGGATGCCCTGGACCCACGGCTGATAGGCACGTAGGCCTGGGGCGCGGCGTCCAGCCGCAGTCTGGGTGCGAATCGGTAGTTTGCCAACGTTCATAGGCCTTGTGCTCAAGCTCAGGGTTGTATGAATGCCAGTGCGCCTGCCGCATTCGTGCAGAGGTTGCTGGCAGAAGATCGGGAGGAGACGTGATATGAATCGAGCGATTGGTCGGTCTGCGGGCGGAGCGGCGCCGGCACTTGGCACCGCGGAGCGAGGCGAGGTGAGGCGCTCGCCCAGTGACCCCATACGCGTCCGCATCAATGGAGCCTGGCAGCAGTTTGAGCTGGGGCGAGACATAGAGACGTCGCACACGCTAGCGTACCTGCTCAGAGAGCGTCTGGGGCTCACCGGGCTCAAGGTGGCCTGCGACGAGGGAGCTTGCGGGGCGTGCACTGTTCTCATGGACGGCGAGGCTATCCTGTCGTGCATGACTCTGGCCGTGGAGGCTGATGGCCACGAGGTCCTGACTATAGAAGGGCTGCCGGAAGATGATCCTGTCATTGAGGCTTTTGCCGAGCAATGCGAGCCGGGTTACGGCACGGCGCTGCAGTGTGGCTTCTGCACACCGGGCTTCGTGATGGCAGCCAAAGGGTTTCTCCACGAGAATCCGCACCCAACGCTCGATGAGGTAAAGGAAGCGCTTTCTGGGAACCTGTGCCGCTGTGGATGCTATGCCGCCATAGCCCAGGCGGTATTGCGGGCTGCGGACAAGATGGCTAGCCAGGGGAGGCAAGAGGTATGAAAGAAGGCTTCAAGCCGCGTGTTCTCCGCAAGTTCGTGGGGACCTACCGGCCGAAGATAGATGGCTGGGAGAAGGCCAGTGGAGAGGCTGAGTATCTCGACGACATCGCCCTGAAGGTGCGCTTCCCCGGCATGCTCTATGCCAAGGTGCTGCGCAGCCCATACGCCCATGCGCGTATCAAGAGCCTGGATGTGAGCAGGGCCGAACAGTTGCCGGGAGTGCACGCCGTGCTCACTTATCAGGATCCCGAAGTAGCCTCTCTCAAGCCGACGCAGGGAGGTTGGACGCCCTTCTTCACCACCTCCTACGATCGTATGACCTGGCCGACCTACAAGGACAGGCGCGTCCTGAGCGACCGTGTACGTTGGGTCGGTGATGAGGCCGGGGTTGTTGTCGCCGCCGAGAGCGAGGGAATAGCTCAAGAGGCTCTGCGGCTGGTCGAAGTCGAATGGGAGGTGCTGCCCTTCGTTCTGGACCCCGTCGAGGCCATGAATCCAGGCGCGCCGGTAATACATCCCGAGATCAACCCGAACGGGAACGTCCTTCCGCCTAGCCCCTTTGCCGATTCCGAGGTCTTTCTGGAAAGTGGAGATGTGGACAAGGGTTTCGCCGAGGCCGACGTGATAGTCGAGATGGAGTCCGACTACCACCACGCAGATCACGCCTGCCTGGGCACACGGGGTTGCCTGATGTACTGGGAGGGCGACAAGTTGACCTGCTACACCAGCTACTATCAGGCCGATCAAACGAGAATGCACATCACGCAGATGCTGGACCTGCCGTTGCACAAGGTCCGCGTCATCAACCCTTACATAGGGGGGTCATTCGGCCGCGGTAACACTGGCGAGCAGCCCTTCTTCATTTTCACAGCCATCCTGGCCAAGAGGACTCGCCGCCCCGTCCTGTTCAAGCATACCAGGCGTGAGGACTTCCATGATTCGCGCAACAAGATCATCTACCACTGTAGGATGGGCGCCAAGAAGGATGGGACGATAACTGCAGCTCACTTCAAATCCATCGGGGATGCAGGGGCCTACTCTGATCACACTATGGCCGCCACAGACTACTGTGTCAGGGGGGACTTCGCTCCCGGGACCCTGGCTCACATCCCGAATCTGAAGATGGAGACCTATGTGGCCTATACGAACAAGATTCCAGGTGGCTGCAAACGGGGCATCGGCAACAACCAGATCAACCTGGTGTTCGGACCCGCTGTAGACCTGTTGTCGGAAGAACTGGGAATGAATCCGGTGGAGTTGGCCATCAAGAACTTCGGGCATGAATGGGGGCCCGTGCCCGATGAGAGTCTGGAAGCGGTTCTTCGCGCCGGCGCCAGGAGAATAGGCTGGGAGAAGAGGCACAAGCCGGGAGCGGGGCCCACTTACGACGGCAGCAAGAAGCGAGGTCTGGGCTTCTCCTTCCATAACAGCTGGCACGCCCTCTGGCAAGAGGTGCCGCGGGGACACATCCAGGTCTCAGTGAGAGTGAACCCGGACTGTACCGTCATCCTGGACGCCCCGACGGCGGAAACCGGTACTGGCTCCAACACCTGCAACGTCCTCTCCTGCGCCGATGCGCTGACCTTCCTGGGTATCGGCCCGGAGGAGATTCAATGGATCTCTCATACCGACACAGAAAGGGGCCTCAAGGATCAGGTGCAAACAGACAGCGCCATCGCTTTCGTCCAGAGCGAGATGATGCCCAAGGTCGGCAAGATGGTGAAGGAGAAAGTCCTAGAACTGGCGGCAGCCCAATTCGAACGAGCGGTCGAGGATTTGGACATCATCGACGGGCAGGTTTTTGTCAAAGACACGGAAGAAGAGAAAAGCGTGAGGGACGTGTTGTGGCAGGCGGACTTGGTCCCCATCCTGGCGACGGTTAGTGAGCCCCTGCCTGAGGAGGTCACGGGTACTCCTTTCACCGCTACCTTCGTGGAGGTGGAGGTCGACACCGAAACGGGGCAGGTGGAAGTGCTAAGGGCGGTAGTAATCCACGACTGCGGCACGGTGATGTACCCCGCGGGGGCCGAAGGTCAGCAGGTCGGTGGCCAGGCTATGGCCGTGGGCGAGACCCTGACCGAGGAGATTGTCTACGATCCGGCCACGGGGGTTCCCCTCAATTTCAATTTCATCGACTACAAGCTCATGACCATGCTCGATTGCCCAGAGGTAGAGCCGGTCCTGCTGGAGGTGTGGAAAGGGACGGGAGAATACGCGGCCTGTGGGCTGGGCGAGTCCGTGACGACCTGTACTCCTGCGGCCGTGCTGAACGCCATCTACAACGCCGTGGGGGTCAGAATCGGGACCATTCCTGTCAAACCAGAGATGGTCCTGGCCGCTCTGGGCAAGATCCCAAACAGAGCCTCCCAGGAAGAGAGGAGATAAGGAGATGAGAACCTTCGAACACACCAATGCCGAATCCCTGGATACCGCGGTCTCTGCGCTGGTTGGATACCAGGGTCAGGCTGCGGTCATCGCCGGAGGCACGGATCTATTGGGGACCTTGAAGGACGAAATCCATGGGACATACCCAGAGG
>DATEXS010000218.1:0-2393 GCA_035256725.1 Anaerolineae bacterium | reverse complement strand
ACAGCTTCTCGGCTACGATGTGCCGGTGAGGACTGCCAGTCCTGGGGACGTTGTCAAGGTCGCTCTATACTGGCGTGCCACAGAGGACGTGAACCGAGACTATGTGGTTTCCCTGCTGTTGAATGACGCCAACCAGGAGCCGAAGGTCGAGCAGCAGGGCCGTCCCGTGGATGACACCTACCCCACCACCGAGTGGGACAAGGGCGAAGTCCTCAGGGACTGGCACGACCTGCGCTTGCCCGCCGACACACCGCCCGGCAACTACGAACTCCTGCTACAGGTCCTGGAGGAGGGAAAGACCATCGGCCAGACCAGCTTGGGCCGTGTAGAGGTGCGCGGCCGCCCACACCATTTCGTAGTTCCTGGCATTCAACAGCCCCTGGAGGCAAGACTGGGAGACACTCTGCTGCTCCTCGGCTACGATCTGAGCAGCGAAGATGTGAAACCCGGCGAGGCTCTGCACCTGACCCTGTACTGGCAGGCCTTGCAGGAAATGGGGGTTTCCTATACCGTTTTCACGCACCTCCTGGACGCGAGCGAACGAACATGGGGCCAGATGGACAGCATCCCCCAACTGGGCGAAGCCCCCACGACGAGCTGGGTACCAGGAGAGGTGATTGCAGATGAATACGACATCTTCGTGGACGCAGGGGCTCCACCGGGCGACTACGTAATCGAGATCGGCATGTACGATGCCACCACAGGTAGGCGACTTCTCGTCTCCATCGACGGCCAGTTGCTCGAAGGCGACCGACTTGTGTTGGGGCGGATTCAAGTCCTGCCTTGAGAGTGGTTGAGATCGGCGACAACGCGCGCATCAACTAACAGAGGGGAGAGCAGCCAGCGTGTGTGAGCCGGTTCCGCACCGGCCTGCCAGAGGCACCGTCTCTGGCGGGCTTAAGCTTCGCGGCCAAAAGGTCGTGGACCTGCATCAACTCCTGGGACGCAATCGCGGCTGTTGCTCATGAGTGTCGCCTGTTTTTCATCTCACCCACCGACTGCCCATGACACAGAGATCGGGCCCGGGACCAGCCCCGAGTGGCGAAGGGTATCACCTTGAGAATGCCAGTCTCGCAGCGCGCACTCGTCGTCATCTTTGCCCTTCTGGCCTTCGCCCTGCGTCTCTATCGCCTGGACCACCAGCCGCTACGGGGCGACGAATCATTCAGCATCCAGTTCTCCGCCCACGAGCTGGACTGGCTGTTTCCCAACATCGCCAATGTGGAGCCCAATCCCCCCCTCTACTACCTGCTCCTACACTACTGGATGGGATTGCTGGGGCAGAGCGAGTTCGTCACTCGCTTCCTATCGCTGCTCTTTGGGGTGGTTTCGGTTCCGCTCCTCTACCAGTTGGGGACGTCCATGCGGCGACCGAATGTGGGAGTGCTGGCGGCCTTCCTCATAGCCATCAACCCCTTCCAGGTCTGGCACGCTCAGGACGTGCGCAACTACACTCTGTGGCCCGCCTTCAGTATGGCCTCGCTCGCCTTCCTTTTGCACGCCTTGCAGCAAGGGCGGCCGAAGCACTGGGCGGGCTACGCAGGCATGGCCCTCCTCAGCGTCTACACCCACTACTATGATCTATTCTTACTCCTCTTCCAAAACCTCTTCTTCCTCACCTTGGTTATCTGCCATGGGCGACGGAAAAAGATGCCGTGGCCCCAACTCCGTCGCCTCGTCTACGCCTGGCTGGCGAGCCAGGCATTCCTGGCCATGGCCTTCGTCCCTTGGCTAATCTACGGCTCATCCCGCCTCACGGCTGTTACCGAGGGCAGCTCCCCGGCGCTCTGGGCGGTCTTCTCGCGCTGCCTGACCGCCTTTGCCGTCGGGGAGACGGTTCCTGAAGCCCTCAGGCTGGCCTCGCTGCCGATCCTGCTGGCGCTCCTCGTCTGCGGCCTCGCCCTCGCCTTCAGGAAAGACAGGTACCACGCCGTCTTTCTGGTTCTATACATCGTCGTGCCCTCTGTCTACGTATTCTCGGTGGCTCAGATGAGGCCCCTATTCCGCGAGCGCTATCTCAATGGCATCGCGCCCGCCTACTACCTGAGCATATCCTGGGCGCTGTTGTCCGCCCGAAGGACGCTGCCGCGCTGGAGAAACGCCCCTCTTGCCGTTGGTGTGGCCTTCCTCGGGTTAAGCTGCGCTTACTCACTCCACAACCACTATCACGACCCCCTCTATCAGAAGAGCCCAGATTGGAGGGGCCTCACCAGCTACCTCGAGCGCGAGACGCGGAGTGGCGACGTCATTATTCTCAACTATCCCGACCCCACCTTTTCCTACTACTACCAGGGTCACACGCCTAGCTTCATCCTCCCCCGTGGTCTGCTCTCAGAGGAGGAGAAGCTGGAGACCGCCCGGTCGCTCAACGCGATTGTGGAGAGATACCAGCG
>DATEXS010000217.1:0-2864 GCA_035256725.1 Anaerolineae bacterium | reverse complement strand
CGTTGGCGTGGGCCATGTACAGGTGAATGGCCTCGTGCTCTGCAGCGACGTTGAGCCTGATCGCCCTGATCAGTTCATCCATGGTCAGCTTTCTCTCCGGCACTTTGCCGCTGAACGGGTTGACGAACTCTGGCATTCTCGTTACCTCCCTGTGTGCGCATGTGGATGGATAGGGCGTCTATAGCCCAGGTACCGCTTCTTGGTCAGCCGTACGCAGTCATCCAGAGTCGGCCGCCACCAATAAGGCCCAGCAGGCTCCGCTGAGCAACGACCGAAAGCCCCCGGCCGCCACGAGGGCGATGCCGATCTACTCTAGCACCCAACCTCCTGGACACCTATCGCAGATTGGACGGCGCTCGTGCGTGTAAATCTCCCGGTCTGCCAGCCTGTGTGGCGCCGTCCAGCCAGTGGTATGCTCACTCACTCCCCGTTACCCGTGGCAGTTCTTGGCGAAGTCCGTACGCTGCCAGTCGTGGCCTGAGCCTTCGACCCACTCTGTCACGGGCTCCAGGGGTCGAAGGCCCGGCCGACGGCAGGGGAGGGCATGTGACCTGTGCCCCGAAGAGGTCGTTATGCCTCAGAGCAGCCCGATCTCCTTGGCGCTCTCCCACAGGCCGTGGATGTTGCAGAAGGATAGCGCATACAGTGTGCCAGCCTTGCTGAGCTTCATCGAGGCTGAACCCTGATGATCTGTGTACACAGGGCCCTGGTTAGGGCCGGCCGCCGCTTCGCCGTGGGCGTTGAACTCAAAGCGGCCCACGTCGTAGGTGAACTTGTCTCCCTCCGGGTGAAAATAGAGGTTGATCCAGCGGATGTGATGCTCTGTCGTGTTCGGATGGGCGATCTCTTTGCCGACAGCCACCTTCACCGCGAACAGCTCATCCGCCTTCACCTTGTCCGGGCAGTCGATCACCGGAACGTGTTTTTCCTTCTTCCAATCATCGTGTTGAATCTTGTCTGCTAGCACTTTCGTTCTCTCCTTTCGGTCCCTCAGGACCGCTGTCATGAGATCGTCACCTTGTCTGGGACACCACTCTGGCACCCACGACTAGACAAACTCGGCCTCCAGGGCCTGGTAGTCCGCTTCTGACCAGCTTCTGAGCTCTCGCTCCGCCAGCGGACCTGCCTGAAGAGCGGGCACCTGCTCCTCGTAGCATGGCCTGCCCTCCTCGCGGTAGAAGAGCCCGATGGGGATGCGCTCACCCCACTCCTGAGCCTTCTGCCAGGCCGCTTGCCGATCCATCGGGTCATATCCTTCTGCCTCCTCCAGCTTGTACACTCGCTCACGGAAAAAGTCATAGGAGTAGTTGGGATTGAACACGACGCAAGGCTGAAGGACGTCCAGCAGGGCGACGCCTTTGTGTTGGATGGCTGCCACCATCATGGCCGTGAGGTGCCTGCTGTCGCCCGCGAAGGATCGCGCCACAAACGTCGCTCCAGCCGACAAGGCCCAGGTGAGCGGGTTCACTGGCCTCTCCAAGGCTCCCTCGGGCGGGGGCGACGTCTTGGAAGTGAAGCCCTGTGGGCTGGTGGGGGAGTACTGACCCTTGGTCAGCCCGTAGATGAGATTGTTGTGCGCGATGATGGTGACGTCCGCGTTGCGTCGCATGACGTGCATGAAGTGGTTCCCACCGATGCCGTAGGTGTCGCCATCGCCAGAGTGGACGATCGCCTTCAGACCGTGGTTGGCCAGGTGTGCTCCCTGGGCGATGGGGATGGGCCGACCATGCAGGGAGGTGAAGGCGGTAACGTTCATGTAGTCAGGCAATTTGGCGGCCTGCCCGATCCCCGTGTAGATGACCACCTGGTGCGGAGACAGGTCCAATTCCACCAGTGCCCGCTTGATGGCGTTCAAGATACCGAAGTTGCCGCAGCCTGGACACCAGGCGGGCTGCACTGAGCTGGCGTAGTCCGTGAGCTTTACCACTATCTCTGCCTCCTATTCCAGTCGATCCAAGATGTATTCGGGCGAGAAGGGGCGGCCGTCGAATTTGGAGATCTGCTGATCCGCTTCCACTCCAGTATAGGCCCGGAGCAGGCGAGCAAACTGCCCGGTGGCGTTGTTCTCCACTGTGACCAGCCGTCTGATATTCTCCAGGTAGGGTCTGAGCTTGTCCTCCGGGAGCGGCCACAGGTCGGTGAAGTGCAGGACATTGGCGTTGTCGCCATTCTCGTTAAGCCGGTCCACGGTGTGTCTGAGGGCCCCGTAAGTCGAGCCCCACCCGACCAGCGTGAGATCTGCGTGCTCAGGCCCGTAGAGCGACGGAGGGCGCATTTCTGCCCTGGCCACCTCGAGCTTGCGCAGGCGCTTGCGCACCATCTTTGTCCGGTTCTCCGGGTCCTCATCGGCGAAGTTGCCCTTTTCGTCGTGCTCATCGCTGCAAACCTGGAAGACAGCCTTGGGATGGCCCGGAAGCGCACGCGGAGAGATCCCCGAGTCAGTGAAGGCGTACCTCTTGTATGCACCTTCCAAACCGTCGAGGTCCTCCTTGGTGAGCAGTCCTCCCCTGTCTATGACCACGTCTTCAAAATGGAACCACGATCTCTCTATGGTCCTCACCGAGTTGGCCATGAAGGTATCGTACAGAACGATGACCGGGCACTGGTACTTCTCGGCCAGGTTGAAGGCTCGCCAGCCGGAATGGAAGCACTCCTCGATGGTGCCGGGAGCAAGGATGACTCGCGGAAACTCACCCTGGGAGGCATGCATTACAAACAGTAGATCGCCTTGTTCCGTCCTGGTGGGCATGCCCGTGGATGGTCCCGGACGTTGACCCTCGACTATGACCAGCGGCGTCTCCGTCATGCCGGCCAACCCCAGAGCTTCAACCATGAGCGAGAATCCGCCTCCAGAGGTGGCCGCC
>DATEXS010000216.1:0-2875 GCA_035256725.1 Anaerolineae bacterium | reverse complement strand
GGAGTGCTTGGACGGCGGCCTGTGCCAACTGAAACAGATAGCGTGGGAAAATGCCGCCCACGATTATAACGACAACCATCACTGCAGTGAGGATTGTTGCAGGGGCAGATAGGTTGATGCGCGGCAACTCCTCGTCCGGCTCCAAAAGGAAAGCCGCTCTCACCACCTGGATATAGTAGTAGAGAGAGACCACCACATTGATCATGGCGATGAGCACCAACAGGAAGTATCCCCTCTGCATCGCCGCGGTGAAGACCAGGAACTTTCCGGTGAATCCTATCGTCGGCGGGATACCCCCCAAACTGAACACGCCTCCCATGAGCGCCATGGCCAACAGCGGCGAGCGGCGGTGAAGCCCCGCTAACTGGACGATCGCTACGTCGCGGCCGTCCGATGCCACCTTCACCACGACCAGAAAACAGATGAAGGTCGTGGCGAGGTAAGCCAGGGCGTAAAAGGCCGCGGCGGCATAGCCTGTTGGGTTCATGCTGAGGATGCCAATGAGTGAATAGCCCGCATGGGCTATGGCCGAATAAGCCAGAAGCCGCTTGAAGTCCTTCTGAACCAGCGCCACCAGGTTCCCGTAAGTCATGGAGATGATGGCGAGGGCGATGAGCATATGGGCCAAGGACGTATTGCCCTGGCTCATCGACACCAAGCGGGCGATCATGGCCATGGCCGTTACCTTCGTAGCGGTGGCCACAAACGCCGTCACCTGGTTCGCGGCTCCCTGGTAGACGCTGGGCGCCCAGACGTGGAATGGAAAGAGGGCTAACTTGAAGAAGAAGCCGCACAATGTGAGCAGCAACCCCATGAAGGCCATGGGGGTGTTGAGCAAGCCGGGAAGCTTCAGGGACAGCTCGCCGATGTAAGTGGTCTGTGCCGCCCCGAAGAGAGAGGCCATGCCGAAAAGCATCAGGGCCGAGGTGGCGATCCCGGCGAGGAAGTACTTGATTCCGGCCTCCATCTGCTGGCCGCCGCCGCTTCTCAACGGGACCAAGCCGTAGAGCGAGTAGCTGGTTAGCTCCAGTGCGACATACATAGTCAGTAGTTCAAGGCTACTGACCAACAGCATCATGCCCAGGGTACAGGTCGCCAGCAAAAGATAGAACTCCGGGTGCCTCGCCTCCTTAATCCCGTTCAGGTTCGAGCAGAGACAGACCACGAGGAAGAACCCCATCGACAACAACCCCTTGAAGGCTTGTGAGAAGAGATCGACTCGATAAGCTCCGTAAACCAGGGACCCTTCCAGCCGGATGGCCGCCAGCGTAACCACCACCCCGAGGCCGGCGAGGAACAGGGCCGCCGAGAAATCACGCCTCCCGTTGGGCCGCATCATGGAGAGGGTGAGGAATACGACGGCCACCGCAAGGAAGTAAATCTCCGGCCCGAGGATCAACCACTTCATCTGGGCAACCCTCCCATGAATGGAATCACAGCTGTTTGAATCAGATCCAGCATCAGCCTGGGGAATAGACCGAAGAGGGCCATGACCGCAACCAGGATCATCCTCGGCAGGCCAAGGCTGAAAGAGACGTCAGGGAGATGTATGTAGCGTTCGTTCCGTTGCCCGTAGAAGGTCCGCTGCACCACCCGGAGCATGTAGAGGGCGCTCAGGACCAGGGCGAAGATGGCGAGGCTGCCCAGTGCGGGGTAGACTTTTAGAGCGGAGATGAAGACTGTCACCTCCGCCCAGAAACTGGCGAATCCTGGCACTCCCATGCCGGCCAGCGCCGCCACGATGAAGTAACCCGAGGCCACGGGCATGACCCTGCTCATCCCGCCCAGATCCGGGATCAACTTGGTGTGTGTCTTGTCGTAGATGTAGCCCAGAGATGAGAAGAGAAGGGCGGTCATGATGCCGTGGGCAAACATTTGAAAGACGGCGCCGTTGAGCCCCTCCGCCGTGACCGTAGAGAGCCCCAGCCCAACGATCCCCATGTGGGAGACGCTGGAGAAGGCTACCACGTACTTGAGGTCGGTCTGGGTCAGCCCTACAAAGACCCCGTAGATGATGCCGATGGTTGCCAGAACGGCCATCACGGGCGCCCAGAACTCCCAGCCCAGCGGACAGAGAAAAATTCCTACCCGCAGGATTCCAAAGGCCCCGACCTTCATGAGGACCCCGGCGTGAATCATGCTCACCGAGGTCGGAGCGGCCACGTGGCCCACGGGCGACCAGGTATGAAAAGGCCAGACGCCTGCAAGGATTCCAAAGCCGAGGTAAAAGAGGAGGAAGGCGAACTTCTGCTGCCCCGGCGTTAAGACCCCCGGCTGCATGAGGGCCACGATGTCGAAGGTGTGCAGTCCCGAGGCCACCGCGAGATACACGATTCCGGGAAGGACCAAAGCACTTCCCGCCAAAACATGAAGGAAGAGCTTGGTGGCTCCGTACTCCTTCCGTGTCGTCCCCCAGATGGCGATGAGCGGATACATGGGAAAGAGCGAAACGTCAAACCAGATAAAGAGAAAGAAGAGATCCATGCTCATGAAGAAGCCGAAGACACCGAGGACGAGCACGAAGGCAAAAGCGAAAAACTCCTTGACCCGCCCCCGCAGCTCCCACATGGTCAGAACGCCGGTGAAGTGCACAATCCCGGTGAGCAGGATCAGGGGGAGGTTGAAACCGTCCGCTCCGTTGAAATAGTGGATGCCCAGCGGTTCCACCCACAGGAGTTTCTCCACAAACTGCAGTCCCCCAAGGGCCCTGTCATAGGCGCAATAGACATAAATGGAGAGCGCCAGTGCGATCCCTGAGAAGGCAAGGCTCATCCACTTGACCAAGGCCTCTCGCTCGCGCGGGATGAACAGGATGACCAGAAGCCCCACCACGCAGCTGAGAAGGATGGCGGAGAGATACGGAAAACCTGCGAGT
>DATEXS010000215.1:0-7918 GCA_035256725.1 Anaerolineae bacterium | reverse complement strand
CTCTGAGCGAGGACATCTCCAGCAGCGACAGAATGGACGAGCTTCTCCTCACCGGGCGCGTTCAAGGCGTGGTCGTTGTCCCCCCGGGGTTGATGGAGCGGCTGAGTGCCGGGGAGACGGGAGAGATCCAGGTGATCCTGGATGGCACCAACCCTGGTACAGTCTCCCAGATGCTGGGCCAACTCCGAGGTCGGACGGAAGGCTTCGCGGCTGGACTCTCATCCCACTCTGAGGAAGTCCAGGCTCAGCTGATGCCCATTGAGACACGTAGGCGAGTATGGTACAACGCCAATCTGAGAGCTCTGCACAGCATGGTGCCCGGTCTCATAGCCGTAGTGATGTGGATGCCCGCCTTCTCCGCAGCCACTTCTTTGACCCGGGAGAAAGAGGTCGGGACCATGGAGGGTCTCTTTGCCACGCCTGTGGGTGGCGCCGATCTGCTGCTGGGCAAGCTGGCAGCCTACCTGCTGTGTGGTGTAGTTAGTGTCGCGCCAGTGATGTTGGTGGCGACGCTGTGGTTCGGGGTACCGTTCCGTGGAAGTATCCTGCTCTTCCTCTTGCTGACCGCCGATTTCCTCCTGGGAGCGCTCTGCCTCAGCCTTTTCCTGGCCAACTTCTTGTCCAGTCAACAGGCAGCCATGGTGGTCCTGTTCCTGGTGCTCTTCATACCATCCATGTTTCTCTCCGGTCTGATAGACCCGGTGGATAGGACATCTCTCAGTGCGCAGCTTCAGGCCAACTTCCTGCCAACCACCCACTACATCACTATATCCAGAGGTGTCTTCCTCAAGGGTGTAGGCTGGGGTGCGCTCTGGCCCCAGGCGCTGATCCTGGCCACCATGGGCATGGGCTACCTTCTGCTCACGGTCAGACTTTTCAAGAAGAGGTTCGGCTGACGAGTATGTGGCGTCGCATCTTCAACCTGGTCGTCAAGGACTTACAGCAGTTCCTCAGGGACAGGGTACTGCTCATCTTTGTCCTGGTGGGCCCCACATTCCAGTTAATGATGATGGGTCAGGCCACCGCTTCGGACATCGAGCACCTGCCCACGGCCATCGTGGACGGGGATCGCACCAGCGACAGCAGGGCTCTAACGGTGGCCCTGGACAATCTCGACGCACTGGATGTGACGCACTACCTGGAGGGAGAACCTGAAGCCGGCCCCCTCCTGGACAGAGGAGAGATCAGCATTGCCGTGGTCATCCCTGCGGGTTTCGCGTCCTCTCTGGACTCTCCCTCCGAGAGGGCAAAGGTCCAGCTACTGGTGGACGGATCCCAGATCCTCGGTGCCTACGCAGCCCTCAGCGCCGCCGAGGGAGCCATCGCCAAGATGGGAAGCGACGTAGCGTTAGAGCGCCTACAGTCCAGCGGGACCAGCGGCCCGCGAGTCCCGACACTGGATTTGAGGACTACTGCGCGCTTCAATGAGGAGATGAATCATAGCTACTATCTGCTGCCCTCACAGTTGAGCCTCATCGTTCTCATCGTCACGCTTCTCGTCTCGTCGGTGGGTATCGTAAGAGAGCGTGAAACGGGAACTCTGGAGCAACTGATGGTCACCCCCTTGAGGCGAGTCGAACTGATCGTGGCCAAGGCCACCCTACCCACCATCGTGGCCTTCGTGGATTTCGTCGCCATGCTGGCCATGACCGTCCTGGTCTTTGGGCTTCCCATCCGAGGGTCGATCGCTCTGTTGCTGGCGGTGACCCTGGTCTTCATCATGGTACAACAGACCTGGGGGCTGGTGATCTCGGCCGTGTCCGCCACACAGCAGCAGGCTGTTCTCTTGGTCTTCATGATGGGCATCCTGAGCGTGGCCTTCTCTGGCTATCTGGTGGCCGTTCAGAACATGCCGGTGGTCATGCAGTTGGTCTCCAACCTCTTTCCCATCAGCCACTACCTGAGTATGCTACGCGCCATCATGCTCAAGGGGGCCACTATCACGCATATCGGCCCCCAGCTATCGGCTCTGGCGCTGCTAGGCGTCGCCAACTTGGTGATCAGTGTGCGCAGCTTTCGCAAGCAACTGGAGTGATATGTCGTGCAGTTCGAGGTGCGGTGAATGTCCAAGAGCAACGACTTCGCTATAGAGACCCACAAACTAACTCGACTTTTCAAGAAAGTCGTGGCGGTGGACCAGCTCAGTCTGGCCATAAGTCACGGCGAGATATTTGGGCTGGTCGGGCCAGACGGCGCCGGGAAGACCACCACCATCCGCCTGCTATGTGCCATCATGAACCCGACCAGCGGCAGCGCGAAAGTGGCAGGTTTCGACACAGTCAAGGAGGCCGAGCAGATCAAGAGACGTATCGGCTACATGTCCCAGCGTTTCAACCTCTACGGTGACCTGTCGGCGATGGAGAACCTCAACTTCTTCGCCGACATCTTCGCGGTGAGCGGTGAGGTTAGGGCGGAGAGGATCGCTCAACTGCTGGCCTTCGCTCGGCTCACCGAGTTCAAGGACCGCAGGGCGGCCCAGCTCTCGGGCGGGATGCAGAAGAAGCTGGCTCTGGCCTGCACTCTCATCCACGAGCCCGAGATACTGTTTCTGGACGAACCCACGACCGGCGTGGACCCCGTCTCGCGGCGTGAGTTCTGGGACATACTCTCGGACCTTCACTTGCGCGGGGTGACCCTCTTCGTGAGCACGCCGTACATGGACGAGGCTGAGCGGTGCTCGCGAGTGGGCCTGATGTTCGAGGGAGAGATGATCGTCTGCGACGAGCCAGAGAAGGTGAAGGACCTGATATCAGGGGAGCTGATCGAGATCCGACCCGACGACCTGAGGCGGGCTCGAGACATCGTAGCAGAGATGGATGGGGTGCTGGAGATACAAACATACGGCGATCTTCTGCACGTGTTCGTGGACAGTGTGGATAAGCGTTTAGGCGAGGTGGAAAGCCAGTTGCAGAGCCGAGGCATTCTGGTGTCGGGGCTGCGCCAGACCAGACCCCGCATGGAGGAAGCCTTCATCTCCCTCATCCGCAAGCGCATCGCGGAGGGCGGGGTCAGCAACCCTGTGGCCTCCAAAATGAAGTAGGGGAGCGACATTCGGGGACTGGTCGCGTGCCAACTCAGTGTGAAAGAAGGAGCCGACCGGATGCGAAACGAGTACTCCGTGATTGCCGAAGGGCTCACTAAGAAGTTTGGCGAGTTTACGGCTGTGGACCACGTCGATTTCCAGATCAAGACCGGCGAGATCTTCGGGTTCCTGGGGCCCAATGGGTCGGGCAAGACGACGACCATTCGCATCTTGCTGGGCCTGCTCAGGCCGACTGAGGGCCGAGGCATCGTTCTGGGCTACGACATAGTGAAGCAAGCGGAAGAGATCCGCAAGAGAATAGGATACATGTCCCAACAGTTCAGCCTCTACAACGACCTGACAGTGGCAGAGAATCTCAACTTCTATGGTGGCACCTACGGCGTGACTGGTGCACGCCTTCGCCAGCGCAAGGAATACATCCTGGAGATGGCCAACCTCAGAGGACGAGAGCGCGAGATGACCAAAAATCTGTCAGGAGGCTGGAAGCAGCGACTCGCCCTGGGAACGGCCATCATTCATGAGCCAGAGATGTTGTTCCTGGACGAGCCGACCGCCGGAGTGGACCCCATCTCCCGTCGGGCGTTCTGGGACCTGCTCTACGAGTTGTCAGAGGGAGGGACCACCATCTTCGTCACCACGCACTACATGGACGAGGCTGAGCACTGCCAGAGCCTGGCTTTCATCCATTTGGGCAGGATAGTGGCCCGCGGCACGCCGCAAGAGATCAAGGAGAAGATCATGAAGGGTCAGGTCATGGAGATCGATTGCCTGAACCCCGATCTGGCTCTCAGCACCCTGCGGGACTCCTCTCTCTTCGACGAGGTGGCCCTCTATGGAGCACTCATCCACGTCGTGGGGGAAGACCTGAAATCCCACAGGCGGACCATAGTGCGCCTGCTTCAGGAGCAAGGTGTAGAGATCAGAAGCATGGACATCATCGCTCCCTCTCTGGAAGATGTCTTCATCTCCAGCATCAAGGAGGAAGACAGGAAGTTGCGTGTAGAGATGGGAGGCAGCTAGATTGTGGGAGAACGCAGACTCAGAGGAGAAATGGCCATGAAGAAGAAGTACATCGTCATCCCGGTGGTAGTGCTATTACTGATCTGCACCGCGGCGGGGTGGTGGTACGTCAGTTCCCGGCCTGGATTGCTGGACCAGGTGCTGGCCCAGACCGGGCTCGGAGGGGAAGCCAGGTCGGCGGGTGTTCTGGCCGCCTCCGGCATCGTCGAAGCCGAGGAGGTGTCTGTCACCACCGAGATTGGCGGAAGGGTTGCAGAGGTACTGGCCGATGAGGGAGATTCGGTACAGGAAGGCGGCGTGTTGATCCGCCTTGATGACGCTCTTCTGTTAGCCCAGATGGCGCAAGCTGAAGCAGCCTTGGAGGCTGCCGAGGCCTCGCTGGCCCAGGTAGAGGCGGGCGCTTCCGACGAGGACATCCGTCAGGCTGAAGGTCTGCTTGGCCAGGCGGAGGTGGCCCGTGATGGCGCACTGCAAGCCCTCCAGGATGCCCAGACCACCCGCGCGCAGCCTCAGGAACTGGAGGCTCGTATAGACGCCGCGCGCACCCAACTGGAAGTCGCCGAGCTGACGGTACAGCAGGCGGTAGCCAACATGCGGGCCTCCGAAGTCCAGCAAGCGTACTACCAGAGGACCTACGCCCAGTTGCTGGAGGGCTTCGACGTGGAAATCCCGGTGCCCGGTCTGCCCGTGGTGCTCCAGAGACACTTCAACGCGGGAGAGGCCGTACTCAGTGAGGTCCGCAGACAGGGCAACCTGTCGAATCAGGAGGCGTGGATGGCCTGGGAGGGCTTGTTCGCTGCCGAGGCGGTTCGAAACGGTGCTCGACAAAACCTGGACAACCTGCTGGCTATGCGTGACAACCCTCTGGAGGCGAACGTCCTGGTCAGCGCAGCGCAGGCCCAGTCCGACATCGCCGAAGCCAACGTTGGTGTGGCACGCGCCCAACTCAACGCCATCCAGGCCGGCGCCACCCAGGAGGAGGTTGGCGTCGCAGAGTCACAGGTCGAACAGGCACAGGCGGCGCTGGACACTGTCCGGGTACAGATGGACAAGATGACTCTTCTGGCACCCAGAACGGGAGTGGTACTGGAACGGATGGTCAGCGTGGGCGAGATCGCCCCACCGAACTCCTCCTTGCTGACAATCGCGGACCTCGACCAGGTCAGGCTGACCGTGTACGTACCCGAAAACCAGATCGGTCTCGTAAAAGTGGGCCAGGAGGTGAGAGTCAAGGTTGACTCCTACCCTGAGAGAACCTTCGACGCTCAGGTGATCCAAATCGCTTCACGAGCCGAGTTCACGCCGAAGAACGTGCAAACCAAGGAAGAGAGGGTGAGCACCGTTTTCGCTGTCAAGATACGGATCCCCAATCCGGATGGGGCGCTCAAGCCCGGCATGCCTGCTGATGCCGAGATCCTGGTTGAGGAATGAAGGGAGGTCAACACATGCGACGCCAGACGAGAACAAGAGCCGTCGCTCTTCTGCTGATCATGGCCTGTGCCCTCGCCCTCTCGTGTTCTGGATGCCGGGAAGCGAGCGTCGGCGGGGCGATAGAGGCCTCCGGAACCATCGAGGCTGAGGAGGTTATCGTGGCCTCCGAGTTCGGCGGGCGAGTGGAACAGATCCTGGCCGATGAGGGAGACGCAGTGGAACTCGGCCAGGCGCTGATACACCTGGACACACAACTTCTCGAAGCGCAAATAGGGCAGGCGCAGGCAGCAGTATCGGCCGCTCAGGCGAACCTGGCGCGTGTCGAATCCGGAGCCCGCCCTGGGGAGATCGAGATGGCTGAGGCTTTGCTGGACCAGGCCATTGTTGCCCGTAATGGAGCGGAACGGGCCTGGAAAGACGCGGTAGCCCTGCGCAACAACCCCCAGCAGCTGAACGCTCAGATAGACGAAGCGCGCACGCAGGTGGAACTGGCTGAGCGAGGGGTCGCCCAGACCCAGGCTCAACTACAAACGGTAGCCATCCAGAGAGATGCCTATGCTGGTGCAGGCGACGACGGGAGCAAGACAGGGTACGCAGCCCTGGACCAGCAGGTGCGGGCAGCAGAGGCAACTGTGGCCAGCGCCGAGGAGACGCTGGCGGGTGCTCAGACTCAGCTGGAGAACTTGCTCGAAATGCACGACAACCCGGTCTCCTTGAACACGGCAGTGAACCAAGCCAAGGCGCAGTACAACGACGCCTCAGCCGCCGTGGGAGTGGCCCAGGCCAGCCTCGACGCCTTGTCCGCCAGGCCCACGCCCGAGGAAGTGGGTGTAGCCCAGGCACCAGTGAGTCAGGCTGAGGCCGCGCTAGGCATTCTGCAGGTCCAGCTGCAGAAGATGACGCTCTATTCCCCGCTGAGCGGTCTGGTCAGCAACAGGTCCATCTATGCCGGGGAGACGGCCTCGCCTGGTGTCACGCTGATGACCATAGCCAACCTTGACGAAGTGAAGCTCACGGTCTACATTCCGGAGAACCGCTACGGCCGTATCCAGTTGGGTCAAGAGGTTGATGTCCAGGTGGACTCCTTCCCTGGGAAGGTGTATGAAGGCAAAGTAGTCTACATCTCGTCAGAGGCCGAGTTCACGCCCCGCAACGTGCAGACGAAGGAAGAGCGGGTGAACACCGTGTTCGCGGTGAAGGTCAGTATCCCCAACCCCGATCACGACCTGAAGCCTGGGATGCCAGCGGATGCCACCATCGTCGTCGACTAGGCGACCGCCGTCTCTTCTGCAAGGCCCCGAGTGGGCGGATCGGGTATGATAATGGCGGGGGCAGCGAACGGCCGGAGCGACAGGGGCCCTGGCGACGACCAGCTCCAATCAGAGCACACGAATGAGAGGGGGTAGTCCCCATGTCCGACCAGCAGGACGTAAACCTCGAGGTAGTGCACAGTGCCGCGGGTCAAATCGAGGCTCACATCATCAAGGGGAAGCTGGAGAGCGAGGGCATCCCCGTCCTGCTCCAATACGAGAGCGAGATCTTCGGACTGACCGTGGATGGAATGGGTCAAGTGCGCATCCTGGTCCCGGAGTCGCGAGCCGAAGAGGCCAGAGCGGTGATCGCGCGTGGCCAGGACTGACCGAGGCATCCGGCAGACATGAATAGGGCGTCCTGCTATGCCAGAGCAGGCCAGGCTGAGGCAGCGCCATGGCACTGGCTAGGTTAGATGTTGATGACCAACGCCTGTCACGAATACAAGGGCGGCATCCACCTCCACACGACAGCCTCTGACGGAGCGGCCTCTCACCAGGAAGTCGCCCGTCTCGCCGCCCAGGCAGGTCTGGATTTCCTGATCGTGACCGATCACAACGTGCTGACCTGCGGCGTGGACGGCTGGTACGATGACGTCTTGCTGCTGGTCGGCGAGGAGATCCACGACACTACTCGCCTGCCGGAGGCCAACCACTACCTGGCCTTTGACATCCAGAGCCACGTCCCCGCAGAGGGAGCCGGCGCCCAGCAGGTCATCGATGAGGTCAGCGCCCAAGGGGGTTTCGGGTTCCTCGCCCATCCCTTCGAGCACAGCCCGCGCTTCACCGGCGAACCGGAGCTGCCCTGGGTTGACTGGCAGGTCACAGGATACACCGGCCTGGAGATCTGGAACTACATGTCCGAGTTCAAGAGCTACCTTCGCAGCGTGGCCGGCGCTCTGTTCTTCATCCTCTGCCCGCGGACGGCCATCGCCGGCCCGTTTCCGGAGACGCTGGCCAAGTGGGACGAGCTGCTCTCGCGCCGCAAGACGGCAGCGATCGCCGGCACCGATGCCCACGGCAACACCTACAGAATCGGGCCGCTGAGGCGCGCGGTCCTTCCCTACGAAGACTGCCTTGGAGCGGTGCGCACCCACATCTTGACGCCGGAGCC
>DATEXS010000214.1:0-8673 GCA_035256725.1 Anaerolineae bacterium | reverse complement strand
CGCTGCCATCTATCAGGGCACGAAGCGCCACGCCCTGCATCGTCTCCACGGAGAAGGGCTGGTCGAACACGTAGTTGCCCAGGCTGTAGGCCACCAGCCCCTCTTCCTCGAAGGCCACCGCTCCCACCACGTGAGGGTGATGTCCCAGCACGAGCCCCGCCCCCGCTTTCAGGATCCGCCTAGCCACCTGCCGCTGGAACGCATCGGGCAGGGGCAGGTACTCTCGCCCCCAATGCAGGGAGACGACCACGAAGTCGGCCTGGTCAGTGGCGCGGCGCACCTCGTCATAGACCATCTCTGGATCCAACCACACCGGACCACCACCCGGTCCGAGCGTATACTGAGGGCCCACATGGTTGAAAGCGAGGAAGGCGATCCTAAGTCCTCCCCTCTCCAGGATCACGGCCCCACCGATCCCTTCCTCTTCCGTGCTCAGTCCCACGTAGGCGATATCCGCGTCCTGCAGATAACGCACAGTATCCGCCAGGCCTACGGCTCCATAATCGTCAGCATGGTTGTTAGCCAGGGACAGGATGTCAAACCCCGCCTCGCTGAGGGCACGAGCCGCCTCCGGCCCGCTCCGCAGGCTGATCCCCCCTTGAGGTGTGCCCCTGGACGTGATGGCGCACTCCAGGTTGCCGAAGGCCATATCTGCGTTCTGGGTCAGCTCCCTGCTCAGCAGGAACGGATAAGACGGTGAGTTGGCTGCCATCAGGCTGGCGACGCCACGTCCCAACATCACGTCACCGACGGCCACCATGCTCACCAGCGGCTCAACCTCATACATCAGTTGTTCATGCAGGTCCCCGACCAGGCGCGGCCAAGCTTCCACATCACCCGCCAGCCACCAGCGCCTCTCAAACACACCGATGTCTTCGCCATCGGAGATCGTCGGCTGCCCCTGCACCGCCAGCGCGCGGACCTTGAAGTCCACGAGTTCCCAGGGTAGCAGGGTCACCAGGTGCCGGTTGGCCATCACCAGTTCCTTGGCCTCGCTCCACGAGGAGACCTGAATGCCCTCTCGCGCAAGATGGTCGATACCCAGGAGTTCCCTGGCCGCCAGTCCATCGCCGACCACCACGGGCAGCCAGTCACCCCCTTCACTGAAGACTCCCTCCACCAACTTCGCGGTCATCTCATTGGGCGCGCTCGCCACGGGGCTGACCAGGACAAAAGGCTCTGTCCGCAACAACTCCGCGCCCCGTTCAGGAGCCTCGCCGCTGACGATGGCCAAGCTCGACTGACCGAGTTGGAGGAGTTCCATCGCCTCCCTGGCCCCTCCCACGGGCCGCACGGGACAGCCAGGATAGTCTCGCTGCAGATCGGCGAAGAGGGTGGATTGTGCCTCCCATAGGTCCCCCTGGATCGCCAGGCAAGGGCCAGAGACAGGTGGCGTTGTCGTGGCCACACTCCCTTGTCCGCCGGATGGCCCAGATTCCGCTGCTTGAGGCAGACAGGCTCCGGCACAAATCAGCACCAGACAGCAGGTCACGGAAAGGGGTCGCCTACTGCGCCCATTCACGTGGTTTCCTCGCCGGGCGGTCGAGCGAAGTATTCCTCCAACAGAGGCGAGAAATCCTTGTTGGTGTGGCGAGAAAGGATGGAGAAGAACTCGGCTTCGGTGCTGATGGTGTGCGCCTGACTCTGAGCATAGTCCTGGAGGAACTGGCGGAACTCCTCCTCACCGATCGTTTGGCGCAGGTCACCGAGGAACAATGCGCCCCGGCGATAGACCGCGTTCATGTAGGAGGCCTGATCGGAGAAGTCGTATATGGATTGATCTATGGCGCCCGCAGGCTGCCGGTTGAAGACCTCGAAGTCCCAGGCCCACAGATGGTCGTCTGGGTACCTTAGTCTGTAGAACAGAAGCTCGCTGTATGTTGCCAGGGCTTCATCAAGCCAGGGCTCGCTCACCTGGTCGCTGCCCACCAATCCGTACCACCACTGATGAGACACTTCGTGCACCAGTAACGCAATCAACTGGCAGCGCACACCCCCCGGATAGGTCTCGTACCATAGCGAGCCAAGAAAGGCCAGGCCCGAGAACTCCATACCGCCAGCAAACTCGGTCTCCGCCACGCGATAGTCGGCATAGGGATACGGCACGCCGAACTCCTCCTCAAACACCTCCAGAGCCTCGGCGGCGAACCGAGCCACATCCACACCAGCGCCCTCGTGTTCCGGTAAGTAGTACGAGGTCACGGTGGCGCCTGCAATCTCCGTAGAGCTGGATACGTACTGGTCGCTGGCCGCGAAGCCGAATGAGCGAGCCTGCGACAGTCGATAGTGCCACAGGTTTCCCTCGCGCTCCAGTTCTCCGCCTCCCACCACAGTCACCCCCTCAGGCGCCCAGATCCGAACGTCGTAGTCAGCCTCCTCCATCACGTATGGGTCGCCCACTGGATGATAACCCAGGGCGCGCCACCCCACACCGGGCAACAGGGGCGCTAGAGCGGGATACCAATGCCCCAGGTCCAGCACGCTATCCGACCAGCCAAAGGCCCCCGAGGTGAAGCTATCTTGCGGGTCGATGTAAGGCAGCTGGAGGGAGAACTCCAGGAACAGCGTCGCCACCCGCCCTGGTTCCAGTTCCTGCGGCAGCGGCACGGACAGGGCCATCCCCTCGAGAGTGTGGGTTGTGCTCATGGGGCCGGTGCCGAACTCGAGACTGAGATGGTTCAAAGCGAAGAGGTCAGGCTGGTGATTGGGAAACACGTTGAGCACCACATCGTTGAGCGTCTCCCCGCTGCGATTGGCGTAGTCTATTCTTTCCTGAACCGCCAGACTGTGGCCCTCGTAGTCCACCGTCGCGGTGATCACATAGCGAGGCACAGACGTGCTGCTGATGGGCGAATAGGGGGTGGGCGACGGAAGGACAGAGGGCGAAGCCAACGGAGCAGTGCCACCTGGCCAAATGCTGAACAGATCGCCATCAGGGCCTCCCAAGGCACGCAGCCACCGGTATCCGTACAGGCCGGTGATGCCGCAAATAGCCATGGACAGGGAGATCACCAGGGCGGCCACTGCCGTTCGATAGGCAACGCCCGTACCCCTGGCGGGGGGTTCACCTCTATCTCGCCCCGGTCTGGCCGCTGCGCGTTCCCAGAGGCTGAGCACCTCCCTGACATCCAGACCCAGGTAGCGCGCATAGAGCCGCAAGGCGCTCCTGAAGTGACCCGCACTGGTGAACCTGCCAGGGTTCTCCCTTTCCAGCGCCTGGACGTACTCAGGCCACAGCCCGGTGGCGGCCTCGATCTCTCGCCACGAGCAGCCCTTCCTCTCCCTCGCCTCTCTCAACACCTGCCCTAGCCTGGCCATACCTTGATCCCTGTGTAGATATTGTCGCTATTCTAGTTTACCGTCCGAAGCTGGTCAAGCCCGCCCCCCGAGGGCGTTGAAGAACGATGTTGCACATGCGCCTACGCCGCTGGACTCCCCCTCCGATACAACCTTTGGTCTACTCAGGCTGCGTCCAGCGGCACCCGCCACGCCCTTTTTCCACATACCCTCGCTCACGGTGCCGGAGGGCCATGGGTCAGATCGTTGTCCACAGGTGGGCCTGCGCAACCTCTGGTCTGGCAAAGTTCGACGCCTGTACACAACCTCGTGAAGATGCCCCTGCGCCGACGGCTCGTCGGGACGCTGCCACTCTCAAGGGGCGCGAAAGACCTGCCTGACGATGGGCCGGCCACCCTCATCGACCATCAGTTGCGGCTGTACGTCATCCACGATCCTCACCGGGAGCAGGTCCGCCGATTCGACGCCCCGATCGCCAAGGAGCACCCTGAGAATAGCCCCTTCCCGCGCCTCTTCTACCACGTCGATGTCGAAAACGAAGTTGCCCAGACCGTAGACGATGAGCCCGTCCCCATAGACCTCCGTCCCCTGCACCACGTGGGAATGATGTCCGATGACCAGGCAGGCTCCCGCGTCAATAGCGGTCCGAGAGACCGCGAGCTGTTCCTCGTCTGGAGCCAGTTGATACTCCGTGCCCAGGTGCAAAATCACCACCACCAGGTCGGCCAACTGCCTGGCTCGCTGCACCTCATCCCGGACGGTCGCCAACTCTGCAAAGGACACAAGTTCGCTCGTAGGCACTTCATAGGAGCCCTTCCAGCGGGTCGCCGCGTAGGCCAGGAAGGCGATCCGTCTGCCCTTCACCTCCCAGATCAGTGGGCGATGTGCCTCCTGGTAAGAGCGCCCCGCTCCCACGTAGGCCACTCCCCCTTCCCCTAGTTTCTCCAGGGTCTGGGTCAGGCCCTCCTGGCCAAAGTCCAACAAGTGGTTGGTGGCGAGGCTAAGCATATCGAACCCCGCCCAGGCCAAACCGGCTGCGTGACGAGGATGCGCCCGGAAGACAAACCGCTTGCTCAGGGGCTCTCCTTGAAGGGAGAAAGGAGCCTCCAGGTTGCCCGTGGCGATGTCGGCACTGCGCAGCAAGTCAGCCACGGCCTCGAACGGGTATTGGCTGCCGTAGATCTCCATCCGCTCCTCCACGGTCCTGGAGAGCATGACGTCGCCCACGGCCACCAGTTCAATGAGTTCCTGGCCCCCTTCAGCCAGCCCCGGGACGGGCCCTTCCCAGTCGGGCTACGTTGCTGGCTCTGTGATCGTCTCCAACTCACCCAACTGAGCACCAGGCGCAGATGGGGTTAGCAGGCAGACATCATTTCCCGAGCGAACAACGATGTCCACGAACCCACCTTCGCTGGTGTCTCCGGTGGCCAGCCCATGGACCCTGCGCCCTGTCTGGTAGCCGCCCAACAGCCGCCCGTAGGAATCCAGGATGCGGACATTCCCGTCATCGCCTCCGACCACAACCTCCAGGCTCCCGTCGCTGTCCAGGTCCACCGCGCGCACCGCCCACACCGCTTTGGGAACGTCGTAGGTCCACCTTTCGCCTCCATCGTGGGACAGCAGGTGCACCCCCGATCCAGCCCCGCCGGTGCCTGCCACCACCTCGCCCCTGCCGTCGCCATCCAGGTCCCCAGCGTCCACCGCGATCACGGGAGCGTCCAGATGGTGCTTCCACACCCCCACACCCACGGCGTTCAGCACGTGCAGCCCTCCGTCAGCCGAGCCGACGATGACCTCCTTCTGCCCGTCGCCATCCAGGTCGTAGGCTCTCAATTGCCGTACGTGTCCGCCGGCGTGGTAGGTCCATTGGCGCTCGCCATCACGACTGATGAGGGACACGGCCCCATCCTGGTAGCCAGCCAGCCCCTCCAGGTTTCCATCTCCATCCAGATCCACCCACTCCACAGTGGAGACTCCTTCGTCGCTCGACAGGCGCCACTGTACCTCTCCGTCTGCGCCCAGTGCCACGATCTGGCCGTCCAGGCACCCCGCCAACACCTCGCTCTGGCTACCTCCTTCTGCATCGGCGATGTCGACGCCCACCACACGGCTCCCTACGTGCTGCTGCCAGAGCGGCTCACCCTCGGCCCCCAGCACGTGCACCGTATTGTCATCCCCACCAACCACCACCTCCGGGCGACCGTCCCCGTCCAGGTCGCCCGCGTCCAGGCAGTGTACGGGACCTCCGGTCTGATACTGCCAGATCAGCCTACCGTCACCAGTCAAGGCGTACAGGCGCTTGTCGTAGGAAACGGCGAGCACCTCCCTGTCTCCGTCGCCATCCAGATCTTGGGAGATCACCGACCACACCGTTTCCAGCGTGGGATAGCGCCAGAGCTGAGAGAGTCCCAAAGGAATTGGGGGAGGAGGCGTACTGGTGGGAGTTGCGGAAGGAACTGGTCTTGGCGTAGGCGTCGGCGTGCTCGGAGACGGCAGCGTCGGCGTGATACTCATCGCCATCTCCGGTCCAGGCGAAGAGGATGGGGGCGCCGTTCCCCCGCACGCGGCAAGTGCGACGAGTACTAAGACCGTGAGCAATAGACAGTATCTGTTCACCACGCCTCGACTCTCCAGAAGCAAGCGCGCAAGGATAGGTCCGCCCATAGGGTCTCTGCGGGCCCTGCGCACGCATCGCACCGGATCCGCCGGTGCGCCCAGTATAGCACCTCACCGAAGTTCTGCAAGCGGGCCTCTGCCTCTCGAGCGGAATCATTTCTCTAGCTGGGCTGCCCGAGCCTCGCTGCCCAACCGAGCAGGTGCTCCGCCCGCCTGGTACACACACTCTGGGCGCTCACCAGTGGCGGAGCTGTTGTCAACAACCGGAGGTTCTGGCATAATGCCTACGCACGGCCAAGCAAATATCACAGTAGCCGAGTCCTGGAGACAACTAAGGTGCCATCTACGACTTTCGAGACACTGGCCGAGCTGGGCGAACGACTGGAGGCTACCTCCAGCAGACTGGAGATGGCCGACTCCATCGCCAAGTTTCTAAACGAACTCAGACGGGAGGAGGTCCCTGCGGCAGTGCGAATGCTCGTGGGGCAGATCTTCCCCGAGTGGGATGAGCGCTCGCTGAACCTGAGTTGGCAGGCGGTGCTGAAGGTCACCACCGAGCTTAGCACAGCCAGCGAGGCCGACTGGCAGCACGCCTTCTCCCAGGCGGTGGACGCTGGCGAGGCCGTGCGCTGGGTCTTGGCGAACAAACCGCGCACCGGACCTCAGCCTCCGCGCCTGACCGTGCCAGAGGTGTATGCAACCTTCGAGGCCATAGCCAGCACCAAGGGCCAGGGGTCGAGAGCCAGGAAAGAGGCGCTGCTCCTCTCGCTCCTGTCCCGGGCCACGCCTCTGGAGGCCAAGTACCTGGTCAAGGATGTTCTGGGGGAGATGCGTCACGGCGTCAGCGAGGGCATCCTCCTCGACGCCATCTCCCGGGCCTCGAAAGCCAAGCCAAGTCTGGTGCGTCGGGCCAACATGTTCCTGGGCGATCTGGGTGAGGTAGCCTCCGTTGCCCTGGCTGAGGGTGTTGCCGGCCTGGAGCGGATCTCCCCCCGGCTCTTCCGACCCCTCAAACCCATGCTGGCGCAGCCGGCTCAGGATCTGGTGGAGGCCTTCCAGTACCACAAAGGAGAAGTCGCCCTGGAGTACAAGCTGGACGGGGCCAGGGTGCAGATACACAAGGATGGGCCAAGAGTGGAGGTCTTCACGCGGAACCTCTCGCGGGTGTCCCGTAGCCTGCCGGAGGTCATCGAAGAGGCGCGCAATCAAGTGCGAGCGGACCAGGCGATTATGGAGGGAGAGGTGATCGCCATCGACCAGGAGGGCCGGCCGCTCCCCTTTCAACACCTGATGAGGCGATTTCGCCGGGTGCGCAATATCGAAGAGACCGCTCGACAGATCCCTGTACAGCTTCACCTCTTCGACATCCTCTACCTCGACGGGCGCAACCTGGTTGACCTGCCCTACCATGAGCGCTGGAGCGTTCTCGAGCATACCAAGGGGGAGATGCAGGCGGCGAGGAGAGTAGTACCAGGAGATCTCTCAGAGGCCGAGGCCTTCGCTCAGCAAGCCCAGCGAGAGGGACACGAGGGCGTGATGGTCAAGCAGTTACAGAGCCCATATCGCCCCGGAGTGAGAGGGAAGTCCTGGTTCAAAGTTAAGCACACACTGTCGCTGGATCTGGTCATCGTGGCCGCCGATTGGGGCTACGGACGTCGCCACGGATGGCTCAGCAACTACCACCTGGCGGCAAGAGACGAAAACACCGACACCTTCATGGAAGTGGGCAAGACCTTCAAAGGACTGACCGACGAGGAGTTCCGGCAGATGACCGACAGACTCCTGGCCCTGGAGACACACAGACGCAGAGGCACGGTCTTCGTCCAGCCCAGGGTAGTGGTGGAGGTCGTCTTCAACGAGGTCCAAGCGAGCCGTCAGTACGAATCCGGCCTAGCCCTACGTTTTGCCCGTATCACCAGGCTGAGGGACGACAAGAGTCCCGCAGACGCGGATACCTTGCAGACTCTGCGGGAGCTGTTCCGCGATCAGTTCCAGCAAAAGGGCACGTACAGAGAGACAGACTCCCAGTGAAGGTCTCACAGGAGAGCGTCAACCTTGTCCGGCAGTGCAGCCAGGTCCAGCAAGACCTGACCCCAGGGATGGGCACCGACGTACCTCTCGCACCACCCCGGTGTATACGGCGTCTTGAGCAAGAGGAAGGGGATGCCCATCATCAGGGGCAACGCTCCGGGCATGGAGAAGGTGTCGGCCACGACCACCAACTTGGCTGTGTCCTCTAGCTCCCTGGTCAACGCGGCGTGGTAGGCCGGGCGTCTAAGGTCGATGGTGCGTTTCTCGTCGAGCTGGAAGATCTGGCCTTTCCCTTGTTCTGGATGAACAAACTGCTTCCTCCAAGAGGGGTCTATCCCGTACTGTCGCGTGTCCCCCAGCACCCTCATCTGCCCAAACCCTATGGTCTTGAGGTTCCTCTTGACCTTGTCCCCTTTCGAACTGCTCAGCACCATCGGCTCCAGGTCGGACTGGTCCACGAGTTCTCCCAGTACGGCCTCCGCTGCCGGGCGAAAGCGAGGCGGTAGCTCGAAGGTGTGCTTGTGGAAGAGATAGTTGCTGCAATCCACGATGGGATCGTACTCGACCTCCGGGAAGTATCTGCCTACCGCCTCAGTGTAGGAGCGGTTCAGCCGCAGCATAGTCTGGATTGTGGTGGTGTTAGTGATGAAAGCCCCCTCATCGCCGTAGGAAGCTATCCCCCCGTTGACCTCCCACCAGTACTTGTGTGGCTCGGCCAGGATTTTGGCC